>JBDKKX010000001.1:0-34816 GCA_039795795.1 Bacteroidota bacterium
GTCGTCCGTTGAGATTTGTCGCCCCGAATCCCTTTTTCCTTGCCTTCCACCATCGAAAACAAGCCTTTCAACGCTTCCGTCGTCACATAATCTTCCAATTTTGGATTTGCCTTGCTCACCAATGGAATTTTATTATACGCATTCACCGCGTCCGACCAATAACTCCGTGCATTGAATTTGTCCAAAGAACCTGCAATTACAGGTGAAAAGGCTTGAAATAATTGGTCATAAGTCGATTTTTTCAAATACGTTGTTGCCGCATTTTGACCGCCCATTAAAATACCCATCGCATCGTTAAAATTCATGGATTTAATGGCATTGACAAAAATCGGTTTTGCTTTAACTGCTGCATCTTCCGCGCCTGCATTGATTTTTTCCAAAACTGAATTTTCAATTCCTTTAAAACCGGGAATCATTTGCAATTTATCCGTAATTTGACGGGCTTCGGGGGGCAATAAAATCTTATAAGGACTGTTCATATAACCGCCTTTTTTAGAAAGGAGGTCAGAACCATTCGTGATGCCGAACACCAAAGCCTCTTTCAAACCATTGCCAATATCCAAATTGGACAACATTTGTTCGGCAATGACGGCAGTAGCAGCTTTTTTGAGCTGGTCGCAAGCCCCGAAAGTCGCGCCCAAGGCACCTAAACCCATAGAAATGGCGAGTATTTTACTCGTTTTCATAGTATCGTTGAATTTTTTGAAATGATAAAATGGTCAATGCGATGCTAACGTTTTTTTTGAGACAATATTATATGCTTCGTTGGAGATGCGGCATCTAATTTTTTTTGAAAAGGACACTTTTGGGTGAATTGTGATAGGATGGAAGTACGGATTCAACGGATTTTTTCTTGTCATTCCGTAGGAATCTAAGTTTCCTACGGAATGACAAGAAAAATCCGTTCAATCCGTACTTCCATCCTATCCTTATTTGCAACCTACTTTTTCCTCAAAAGCGGTTTTAATTCTGCCCAACTGAACTTTATCGGAATTGCCTTCGGTTCTTTATCATAAAAACCACCGCCTGACTCCGTAATATTACATTCAATCCCCGTTTCCAAAACCAAAAAAGCCGTTTGTATCCTGTCGAAATAAGCACTTGGATTAGAACAATCAATGTCTTCATCCTTCAAACGACTCAATTTCTGCGTAAACAAATGCGTAAAATAACCCATATTCGACGGGTTCAAATCCAAAATATCTTTCAAAGTAATGCGCTGCCAAATTTGCCCGTCCCATTCAAAATTCAAGGTTTCAATAAAAATCGGGTCACTGTATCGAGATGGATGTACAGGGGTTTCAGTAAATTGTGTCCAAAAATTCAAATATTTACCCGTTTTATAGATTTCATGTATCTCATAATCTCGCTCGGTCAGCCGATAATGATTCATTTCAAGCAACAACGACCGCCAATCACCAGCATTATCCAATATATATTGACGGTTCAAATTTCGATTATAAGGAATGCGGTCTGCCTGCAAAAAGTAAGAGGAAACAATACATTCTAATAATAAATTATTTATTTCAAGCTGTTTTTCAAGGTTTAATGAATCTAAAATATTTTTATAGTTTAAAATAAACGATTCTTGAGAATTTGTAAAATGCAATGGACGTTCTTCTGAACTGTCTGGATGAACCATCTCCAAACGCATTAAATCCAATTTACTGCGTTGCAAACCTGCGCGTTGAGGCTCCACTAAATATTGTCCATTTTTTTGCACAATCCCTAAACCCGCCGCCGTTTCCACAAAAGCGTAATCGCCGCTAAACGAACTCATTTTTTTAAAAAGCCCATCTGCAATCAAATTGCCTTTCGCATCCGCAAATCCAACCCTTTGATTATCAATAGATTGCGTTTCAAACAAATGAAAAATTTTGCTTGTTGTATCATAATGAATGGCAGTATAATTAGGCGGCACTACATTTTCACCCGAAACCTTCCAAAGCCCTTGTTTGCCGCGCACCCGCCCAATTCCAATCGAATCAAACCATTTAAAAGGAAAATCAAAAGCCGTTTGAGTCAATAAAACACCCGTTTTGCTGTGCATCGTCCAAGCAGAATCCAAATAAGATAAATCATCTGCCCAATAATCCGCTCGTAGTCGTTTTTGAATCCTATAATCCGTTTCGGTAACAGGCACTGCTTTGTCCTTTTTCGCCCAAAGCACCTTTTGTGCATCGAGCGGCTGCAAACCAAAGTACGTACAAGGCAAAATGCTCCTTCCATTCGGTTGAACTGCCCCTAATTGCTGCGTTTTTTTATCAAAAACAAGGACAACACCTTCCGATATGTCCATGTAAACAATCTCATATTGTGGCAAAAAAGGATATATTTTTCCAAACGAATCTATCAAAATTTGCATTTTCTGCAACGTGTCAAACGCCGTTGCATAACCATTTTGTAATTTTTGGATTTTAGTGTGCGGCGGATTTAATACTTTTTGTTTCCGATTGATTAAAACATCCGAGCCATCAAACGCCTTACAATGCAGCAAACCGCCGTCAAACGCCTCATAAATATCTTGTTTGGTATCTAAGGGGTGCAAAAACAACGGATAAGATGCTTTATTCAAAAATAAAATACTATCTTTTTGTTGTACAAACCAATAATTTTCAAATGAATTAATACTTCCAATATTTGTAAAAGATTGATTCATAATTTTTTGCCCTCGATGATTGATAATTTGCCAAATACCTGCGCGCTTTGCCGCAAAAATAGAATCCGTTAAAGGTCTCAAAGCCTCATATTCAAGGGGCAATAACCAAGATTGCGTTTTGAGGTGAAACAAGCCCGTTTTTCCCGCCCTCGTGCAACTTAAAACCGTATCTAAAAGTGGTCTTGGGGAAATGCCCAAAGCTGGAATGACCGTTAAGTAAGAAGCGTCACATTCAAAAGGTAAAATAGGATTCATGGTTTTCGCGAGAACGACCGTTATTTTGCCTGCTTTGTGCAAAAATTTGTATTTATAATTAGTAATTTCATCTAAATTTTTGTAAATCCAACCTTTTTCAGGATGAAAAATACTTGTTTTGCCTCGATTGTCTGCGCTATTGATACTGGTAACGCTAAAAAAACCATTGTCAAGTTCACTAATATCTTGAAAATCAAGGGGCAAAAGCACCGTTCCATCTTGCCGAATCAAGCCACACCGATGGGGTAGATTTTTTTGTTCCTCCTCAATGAGATACACATTCGACGTTTCTGTAAATTTTAATGATTTGTAGTGTGGCGCGACCACGATTTTGCCAAGTGTATCCACAATGCCCCATGCGCCATTGATTTTAACTTCATATAATTTTTTAATACTATTTCTAATACCCTGATAAACAGGTTCTAATACAATTTGACCATTCAAGTTCAAAATGCCAAAACCCGATGCTTGCCTACATTCTAAATAGGTGTTTTCCAAAAATGCCTCCGCGCTCGTTTGGTTAGAGGAGATGGAATAACCATTTAGGTGAACGAAATGCTTTAAATACGACCAAATTTCAGGAATGATTAAATTGCCAAATTCGTCCAATACACCATATTTAGTGCCGTGTTGTATGATGTAATAGGGTTGAATCTCTTTGTTATGAATCGTTTCAACGTTTTCATAACGCGGTGAAATGATGGTATCTAATTTTAAATTAGTAAATCCATATAAGCATAAACCATTGTCTTTGAATGGAATCAACGCATTACTGTCTAATGCCCATTCAAAAACAACTTTATTATTTGCGCCATATTCGATATATTGAGTCGTATTATAATTATAATTTTTGACCATCGATTCTGCTTTAAAATCCCGTAAATGGTCATTCAAATAATTCCAAGTTCGCTGAATATGTTTAAAAGTATCCACCAAAACGACTGTTTTTGACTTTTCAGGCTGTATCACTCGCTCGAAAAGGTGCGGTGGATGAATTTGAATCGTCGTTTGCCGTTGAATCACTCCATCGAATTCATATTCAGTTTCGTGGAAAGCGGTATCATTTAGCCAAGCAGCGTATTGAGCTATTTTTCCATTGGGATAATATTCTATATATTGTTTCCAATGGTCTAACTGATAACCAATCGGTAAGTTTTGTTTCTTTTTTAAGAAAACTATTTTTTTATGTATATTGCCTTGATTATCATAATAATAGGTAGAATCTTCGCGCCAAGCGCGCCTTGATAAATGCCCATTTAATTGAAAGGTTTCGATTAAAAAAGTGTCTAACCCCTTGATATGCCAGATGGTATCAGGCATGCCGTTGTGATACTTTTTGATGGAAGTGGTCTGGGCTTGGAGCGCGAGCGCGCTCATACAAGCAAGTAAAATGAAATATTTCATGCAACCTAAGGGACTCTAATGAAGTACCAAAGTTACGAAGTTTTATGAATTGTGATAGGATGGAAGTACGGATTCAACGGATTTTACAGATTGGGTACGGATTTTTTCTTGTCCTTCCGTAGGAATCTAAGTTTCCTACGGAAGGACAAGAAAAAATCCGTACCATCCGTACTTCCATCCTATCACACCGCGTCAAAACGCATAACTCATCAAACAAGTCTTGCACAAACAGCCTCGATATTGATTTTTCAACATTTCGAGCGTCCGCGAAGGCACTCGCGCACCTGCATCATTGCACCAACACGTTTTATCCCCATAACAAAACAATGCCGTCCCGCACTTCGCGCAACCCGACGTAAATGTGTCAAAAGTATCAAACACCGCCCAATCCACAAGCCCCCCCAAAGGCGGATTTTGTTTGTGAATGCGCACTCGAACACTTTTTACTTTGGAAAATTGCCGTTTGCACCCAACAATAATTTTGTACGCAACAGATTCCAATAATTTATTCGGTTTGCGCATTTCAATAGCGACGATTTCATAAATCGTCTCGTAATTAATGGTTTTCGTAATATTATCCGATGCGGCGGCAGCATTAGAATCTTTGCCGTCGGTATCAATTTCCACATCTACCATATAATTCGTACCAATAATCTGTTCTTCTGGATGAACTCCGTGATATGCGTAAAAACGCATGCCTTGCAATGCTAACATAATTTTTTACTTTAAATATGAAAAGATAAAGGTTGTAATTCAAAACCTATCGAAGCAACAAAAACGTGCCTTTTTCGTCCACAGGCGAGCCATTTCGCTGAGTCAATTGGATAAAATATGTATAAATGCCTTGCGGCAATCCCGAACCATCCCAACCCATCGTAACATTCGAGGTTTCAAAAAGGCGATGTCCCCACCTATCAAAAATACTCAGATGATAGGTCAAAATATTATCTTCATAGGAAACCAACGGTTTAAATTCCGGATTTTTGCCCGCAGGCGTGAACGCATTCGGTATGAACACATGCACATATTGACTTATACAAACCCCATTCGATTTAGAAGCCGCTTGTTCGGTCGTGCCGTCGGGCGTGCGATACTCGTATTGCGCCGCCACAAGATAACAAACTTCAGACTCATCTGGTTTAGCCAAATCTTCAAATTCTAAATTATCCGTCGTCAAAACGCCACCTACTGCCGTCGTGATGCCATGCGCCGTCCGATAAACTTGATACCCAGTCAACCGCCCGCCTTCCAAATTAAAAGGTGTCCAAGTCAATTTATTGCGATTTTGAGGCAACGGACCCCCACTTAAAAGGATGGTTGTAGCCGAATTAGACATTTTTAAAGTATTACATTCGTCTTGCGATTGCACTTTATATGTATATGATTTTTTACTTGCATTCACCGACGTATCCGTAAATGTGCCATCATCATCTAACGGACGCGCCTGTTTGCGCCGAAATGTTAAAGCACCATCGCGCCAAATCCGCGTCGTATCCACTTTGGCATCGCTATTCCAATACCATATTAATTCAACATGGTTATTTTTAGTAACATTTATGTTTTTTAAAAACAATTGTTTAACAGGTTGTATCACCGCCGCCGTTAATGAAAAATCATTGGATTTTACTGTCAAATTCGTAAAATTTTGAACCGCTTTAACCGAAAAAACCAATCGTTCTCCATTGTTCACGCCCGTATAAGTAAAGGTCGTATCCGTCGCGCCGACGCTGCGATACAAATACGGCAATCGCCCATTCACACTCAACCAAAT
Organism: Bacteroidota bacterium; assembly: GCA_039795795.1. GTDB lineage: Bacteria > Bacteroidota > Bacteroidia > Chitinophagales > Saprospiraceae > JAAFJT01. The sequence continues at coordinate 6,090 of JBDKKX010000001.1, forward strand.
TTCATGTCTTTCAATCGGATTCGCCCCATTTTTGTACAATTGCCACTTTAATTGGACAGATTGTTCACATTTTTGCTGCGTTCCCTGCAAAAAAATGGTGTTATGCGGTACGTCAAACAAACTCGTCGTCCCACAAGCGTCCATCGCCAAGATTTGATAACTTTCCGATTTCGTCAACGGACTCGCTCGTGAATCAATATAATGTACCGAATCTCGACTCCGAACCGTGTCAATAGGAATCCAACCGATATTTGTATTTCGATATATGATATACCCCGCTACTTGCGGAGACGTATTCCGCCGCCACCGAATTTCGACTTGATTGCCCGTCAAAACCGATACGGCTGAAATGGGCGTAATGCTTGGCGGGAAATTCGTAACCGTATCCGATGGACGGCGCGTTTGTCCGGGACAATTATAATTACTTTCCATGTAAAAATACCATGCACCGCCTAATACATTGTTGAAAAAATACCGATTTTGAGTCGGATTCGTGATGACAGATAAGATGGCGTAGGGTCCCCCGATGTTCCGCGAGTAATAAATCAGGTGACTCACGAAATTTCCGCACGCGTTGTTGGGCGGAGTCCAAAGCAAAGTATCTTGCTTGACGCACCGCAAAACAGGTGGCGCAATTTGAGCCTTTGCGACAGTCGCGCAAAACAAGCAGAGGAAGAACGTGCGTAACATATTGATTTTCAATTTTTTGTTCTAAAAAACTTTTATAGGGCAAAACGCCGCCGTCGCCACCAAAAGTATATCAAACCAAAAATTCCCAACAACGCCAAGGGTAAAACAATATTTACAAATTGATAAAACAAAGCCTCTTTTTTCGCCCGCACCACATCCAACAACCGCAATTTTATATCTTTCGTGCGCGCTTGAATAATGCCTTTATCATCCGACATATATTCAATTGCGTTTAATAAAAAATCTTTATTCGCAAATTTGAAATTTTCTATTTTGGAATAACCTAATGGCAATATTTTATTTGTTCGTGGGTCAAATTCGTTGCGCGCAATATCGCCGTCCGAAACCACCAACATTTTCGTCGGAACACTCGACGGTTTAAAATCGGTTTTCAATTGTTGCAAACCTGCCGCCATTTCTTGCGAAACCCGATTTTCATACAACGACGGAAATTGTCCTTCCATCATTAACGCCAATGGCTGATTCCCTTGATTAAATTTTTCAGGTTGTTCCTGCTGCTGATACCGCAAAATATCAAAACTCAATTCCGTCGGCGCGAACTGCAAACGACTGTGCGCCGAAGAACGCAATAACACTTGTCGCGTCAAAGGCGTTTTCACCCGAGATGTGGTATCAATGTTAGATGGATATTGTAATTGCAACGCACTCAATCCTTTAACCACAGGATGCGTCGAATTCGGCGCAACCACAGGCAGGTAATACCAACGAAATTTATCCCGTTGATCCACATTCCCTTCTCGACCAATCGCTAATTCAATTTTGCCGCACTGCATATCCGCAACCAAATTGGAATTAATTTTAAAACCATATTTAAAAAATTGGTCTTCAAGGTTTAAAGGATATTCCACAGGAATTTGCTTGCCCGTTTGCTGCATCGCATCAGTGGACGCATTCAATTTATCTATCAACCAAATCACGCGCCCGCCATTCATTACATATTGGTCAATTAAAAATTTATGCTTTTCAGAAAATGCCGTTTTGGGTTTTGCTACGATGAGGACATCGATTTTTGCCCCGCGCAAAGAATCGCCCGTTTTATTCGCAGGCAACATATAGGTAGAATCTAAATCAATTCGACCCGTATCATAAAATTGTCTTAAACTCTGTTCTAAATCCGCCGTTTCCCCTGGCACTAATTCGCCATGCCCTTTTGTAAATACAATGTTAGGCTTATCGTTCGACAACAATTTTTGAATCGCATTAGAAATTTTATATTCCAATAAACTCACCGAATTGTTCAAAATCACCTCTTTCGGCATTCCGGGAACGTCACTTTCGAGCAAATTGACGCTCATCGTCCGATTTTTATAGTTCAAAATCGCAAAAGGATAAATTAAACGCTCACTTTTTTGGTCATTATCCATCAAACGCAAATTCACAGGGCGAATCCCAATTTCAGACAACGCTTTTCGACGCTCATTGATTTCCGTCACCGTTCCCACCGCAGGGTCTTCAAATTGAAAATCAAGTTTCGGATTGATATTATGAAAATCCGTCAATAATTCCTGCGTAGCATTGCGCAAGCGTTTGAAACTCGCTGGAAATTTGCCTTCCAACAAGATACGCACGAAAACCGTTTCATCTAAACCTTTGAGTTGTTTCACCGTCGGTTCGGTTAAAGTGAAGCGTTTTTCTTCGGTTAGGTCGATGTGCGCATTGAAAAAAGTAGCTAAAATATTGACAATCAATAAGATAGCCGCCACTAAAAACACCGTGAGCCAAGATTGATATTTTCTCATAAACATTGAGTTTTTGAATTCGGATTAAATGGGATTTGATTTGGATTCAATGGGATTGATTTTTAGAAGTTGTAGGATTTATTGGGGTACATTGGGATACGAATAGATGTACGGATTCAACGGATTTCACGGATTGGTACGGATTTTTTCTTGTCATTCCGTAGGAAACTCAGATTCCTACGGAATGACAAGAAAAAATCCGTACCAATCCATAAAATCCGTTGAATCCGTACATCTATTCGTATCCCAATGTACCCCCAATAAATCCTACAAATTCTAAAAATCAATCCCATTGAATCCAAATAAAATCCCATTTAATCCAAGTTCAAAGGATTAATTTCCAAAGATGAAACTGATTTGAACCCCCATATTTTTATCGTCCGTATTGCGCAAAACGAATTTTCTATCGGCACTTAAACTGGATTGCATCGCATGAACCGCATTATTCGTCACATCCGACAACCCATAATTGAAACGCGCCACTGCCGTCAAACCCGACCGCATCCGATAACTCAAGCCCGCAACCAAGCCAAAATCCACCCGATTCCACAAATAGCCATTCGCCGTCCCGCGCCCGTAATACGCGCCCAACGAAGCAGGACTTTTCACCACATAAGACCCTTCCGCAAACAACAATTTATTATTACTCACATCCGCCTTATCGTCGGCTGCACTCAAATAATTATAATCGATTGTGCCGCTATAATCGGGGACACTCGTTCCAAGCAGCGTTTTAGCCCCTTTCAAAGTCAACGCACCATCGGCTGCCGACTTAGCAAGGTACGCAAAATAGCCCCCACCATGCACTTCCCAATGGTCGCCAAGCCGCGCATAAACCGTCAACGGCAATTCGATATAACTATTCGTGAGGTTCAAATTGTATTTTAAAGTCCCCGTTGTCAAAATCGCCGCCCCATTATCCTCTCTAAAAGGTTGAATACCAATGCCTTCGTAAGTATATTTCATCCCACGTTGTGCATAATTCGCTTCCAGCCGAAGCCCGATTAAATCCGTAATCCCGTACCGAACCAAGAGACCGCCTTGCAATCCCGAATTATAATTGAAAGTTTCAGGCTTTGCCGTCGAGCCCGTAATCGCTTCCGACGTACCGCGAATCGTGGAATAATTCAACCCGATTTGCATGCCGAAACCGAAACCTTCTTGTGCAACGGTTTGCGTCGTCGCGAAACACATTGTCAATAAAAAAACAAGTATATGTTTCATTAATGAATGTTATTTTTTGAAAAATGAAAACGCAAAGGTAATTTCCTATCACCAATTTTCCAAATACAGGGATATAATTGGGATGCGAAAAGTAACTTACAACTTGTGCGTATTTTTCGGCACAGATTGAACAGATTAAACGAGATTCTCACAGATTTTTTTTTTGATTCTAAGCATTGAAAATCAAAAAAAATCTGTGAAAATCTCGTTTAATCTGTTCAATCTGTGATAAAAAATATCTTTGTCACGTACTTCCATTCGTATCACAAATAAAACAAGGTCTGTCACAAAACACCACATCCATAATTTTCATCTATCTAAAAACATTTTATACTTGTATAAACGAAGCACCCTTCAACAAAAAAAATAAAGTAGCACCAATTCAAATATAAACTCAAACTCGTTTCTTACAGATGAAATATCGTTATTTTTCCATCAAAATAATTTTTTTTTTGATGTGTACGTGCTTGTGCGCGCATCCACATTCTCTTTCCCAAACGGGCAAAAAAGAAACGCCTTGTTCTGGATTTCATTACATTCGGTGGGCACATCAAGGTTGGCAGGCAAATGAATTTGTCAAAACCATTGATTTGAATCACGGTTTGACCATGACGACGAGCATTGACGACCCTGCTAATATTTTGTTGCCGATGTATCCGAAATTGTATGAAGGATTACCTGCATTATATATTTCAAGTAATAGTAGTTCAAAATCAATGAGTTGGACTTCTGAATTTAATCAAACGATTCAAGGTTGTCATTTTAGCCTTTATGATATGACGCAATTGGGTACGGACGGCGTAGAAGTGAAAGGTTATAAAGGATTGACAGAAGTACAACCTATCCTCAGCAAAGCGGCTACTCACTCCGCAGCACCTAACTTAAATACCGCTTTTTCAGCAAACCGCAAAACGAATATTTTATTTGCGCAATCTATTGATAGATTTGTTGTTACATATAAAATAAATAAAAATTCCTTGTATGCAAGAGGCTCCATGTTGTTAATCAGCGATGTAGTAATTTTTTGCCCACCGCCTGCGGTCGCGCCTGAATTATTGAAATCTGTTGCTTTATTCAAAATTGCACCGACGGGCAATGTCAATCAAGGAGACATCATATCGTATTTATTTCAATTCCATAATCGCGAAAAAACGCCTCAAATCATCAGTATTTCAGATGTGTTACCCAACAATTTTTCATGGATTTCCGAATCTTTTGTGGGCAATTTGTCGGGAATGATGAATAATTATGGTGGAAACCGCTTGTTTTCAACAGAAAAACTCCTGTTGCCGCCCGGATTAAGTGCTTTTACGATAGATGCTTACGTCGGCGCGGAGGTGGGCAAATATGCACATCAAGCCTTATTTCGCATGAAAGATAAATTGCAATTGTCCGACGACCCCAATCAAAAAGGATGGACAGGGTTGAGCAATCAAACGCCTATCACGGTGGTCGCGCCTAAATTGATTGCGCCTTTGAAGGTACTTAAAAGTGTTTCAGCTTCCACCGCTTTGAATACCGACGTGCTTACTTTTACATATACGTTTCAAAACACAGGTATTAAAATGATTTTAGCGGATTTTCGCGATGAAATCCAACCCGATACGGCACATTACAAAATGAGTTCCTTGATTTTTGAAGGCGGCATTCTGGGCATGGAAAACCTTTATGCGCAATCCAGTGCTTTGTATATCAATGATTTACATATTCCAATGGGCACTTCTACGATAAAAGTTCAAGTGGTTTTGAACGGTTGCTCGGCGGGTTTTTATAAAAATGCTGCGACGATTACGCCGATAGCTGCTTCGGGATTTCGGTCGATTGAAATGCCTTCGGATGAAGCTCTTTGGGCAGTTGTTTCCAATCAGGATGCGGAATTTGTGGTGGATTGTAAGGGGACAAAGGTGGAAAATAATTTTACGGTTAATGAATTGGAAAATCAAAAAGGATATATTCAATTGAAAATCAATGTTTTAAAAAGTGGGAAAAGTCGTTTTCAAATCCATAGCGCGGGTATCACGGGCGATTTGACAACGAGTTTAGGGACAGAGGTTGCTTTTTTGAAAATTCCGATACAATATGATGGTTCGGGTAGAGAGGGTTTGCGCCCTATCACAATTACTTCAACCTTGGGGTCAAAAGTGTGTATCGTGAATACTTTTATTGAGCCGACGGTCAAAACGGAAGTGGCGCGGGTAAAAGGGCGTTCCAAATAATTTAAGTTGCTATTGCAGGAAGCCCGAAACAGGAAAATCGTAAATTGTTTCGGGCTTCCTGCACTATTATTTGTTTGTACTTTTAGATAATTTTGTCCTAACTTGTTGAATGACAAGGGGTTGTTTTCGATAAAGTAGCCAATATCCTCCCCAATTCAGTAGCATTAAAACCACTACGCCCCAAAAAATATCGCTCCAATGAAACGGTTTATCGGCTATCAAAGCCGCCATCAAACCAATCCCTTCCACTATAAAAATAATATTCCAATCCAATGTCAGTTCGGAGGATTCGTCCTTTTTTAGGTCGGACAAAGGCGGCGGCGGTAGCACTGTTGTAACAACGCGTTCTGCAACGGGTGCAGCAATCGGCTTTTCGACCGTCGGCAAAGGCGGCAATTCCACTTGCGGGGCAATCAAAGCGGCGAAAGAAGCGTTCATCGCCCGAATCGCAGGATACATTTCATTCACGTCTGTAAACAAACCATCTGCGGTCAAACCTGCTTTTTGACGAACAAAATTTGCCAAAATCCTATCTTTTAAACAAATATCCTTTGCCAAACTTGCAAAATCGGCTTTATCCGCAAATGGCAAATGATAATAGGCTTGTTCGCATTTGCCCAAAGCTGCCGCTAACCGTTCGCGAGAAGTCTCTTGTCCCCAATCTGCCATCACCGATTGTTCCAATTGCTGAAACGCATTGCGATGAATGCGGCGCGTGATTTGTTCCGAAAGGTCAACATGAGTTGTATTTAATGGATTATCAACACTTTGTGTATCCTCATTTTTACTCAAAAGATTCGTCACCAATTGCGCCAATGCCGTCGTAACGCCCGATTGTCGTTTCAATTTGCCATCATCGCCGATTTCAAACCATGTAATAATGCCATCGCCTGTCAATTCATCTATACATTTTTTCAATAAAGTATCATCTTCTAAAACCGTCGCGCAAATGCGCCACTTTTCCAAACAATTAATAACGCCTCGACGCGTCGTTTCCGAATCCGACTGCGTTTTCAAACGGTCATAATCGCGGTCGGTGCGCGCCACTGCCCGTTTTGCCGCCTCTATCCGCGCCGTTTCGAGTCGGTCTGCCTGAATTGCAGGGTCTTCTTCCGCTTTGCGCAACGCTCGACGCGCCACTTGAACGGCATCATATCCCATTTTTTTGCATTCCGCCAAACTGTCCAATTGACCTTCCCCATCAATGTCCAACCAAGTCAAAATGCTACTCGGCGGATTCGGCAAACCCGTCAATTCTTGTAAAACCTTTTCCGCTAAATCTTTGGTTTGCAACAAATCGTTTGCCTCCGCCCATGCGTCCAAACAATCTTTGATTTTCATCCGCGTTTCTGGCAAAGTCGGGTCTGCATTTTTGCGATATTTTTGATAATCTTTATCAATAATTTCCAATTTTTCTTTGGTTTCAGCCAACAAATGGGCTTGATTTGCCGCTTTCTGAATTACGCCCAATTTTTCACCCACTTCCTCCGTCCTGCCCGCAAAAGCCGCAATTTGTTGCAAATCCGTCAATGCAGGATAATTATCCAACATTTTACACGCTTTATTCGTTGCTAACAAACCTTTTACATCCGTTGTCAACCATTTTAATTGATTTTCTCCCAACAATTCCGTCAAGGCAAAATCGGAAAAACGACGGTCTTCTCCATACAGCACCATCCCAAGCCGCGCCGTTTGAATGCACCGAATCACGGATAAACGCGCTTCCAAACCCTCATTTTCACCCGTTTTAACTGGCAATTCGTAATATTTTTGCATCAAATGGAAGTACAAACGGTCGGCAGCAGGTCGTTGCCCCGTTTCATCAAGCGTTTCCACCTCCGATTTCAGCAACGCCGACCGAAGCGAAAGCGCATCATAATTTGGAAACAAATTTTTAATAAAACCATCTTTTTCCAAACCCAGCCAATCAAATTGACCACCGCCTTCCAATTCCAACAAAGCCATTTTCACAAACGCGCTCGCCACAGGCAATCCTTTAAAAGGCTCACTCGCCAAACTCGTCCCCATTTGCAGGATTTGAAAAACCAATTTTCGTTGCGGCGACTCCTCAAAACTCCCCGTTGCAATGTAATTATAAGTAACATTTTGATACTTTTGATATAAAAAAGTCATCAATTCCGTCCCAATTTGCTCAATCGTTTTTGCCCGTTCCAGCCCGTCGGGGTCGAGATTGCGGACACGCTTGACATACAATTGAACATGCTTCAACTTATCCCCATTTTTTTGCAAAAAATCTTTAATAATTTCCGCAGCACCGTGCATTTTGAAAAAACTTATCAACAAATATTCATATACATGCGGCGATTCGGGTTCAATCGTACTCCGAATTTTGGATGCAAATTCAAAGGCTTTCGCATAATCGCCCAATTCCATCGCATCCTGACAAAACATCAATTGCCGTTTAAACTCATGTCGTGCGGCTTCGGTGTGCATGCCCGGCGTATCTGGAATTTCTGCGGGACGCAACACAAAAGCATCTTTGGACGGCGGCAACAAAGCCGCATTATCCACAAACATTTTTGACACAACTGGTTGAAAATCAGTGATTTGTAACGACACAATATTTTGCGAAAGCCGTTCGTGCATAAATTTTTGTTGTTGTAACAATGCTTCTGCGGTGATTTTGCCCCCTTCAAACGCCTGTTGAGCCGTCTTCCAATCGGACAAAATGGGTAAAATGACTTTCAAAATCGTCAGATTATTTGCCCCAAAGCGACGCAAAATAACGGGCGTTTGGTCTAACTGACCCAACACATGGTTTTTTAATTCGGTTTTGAATATTTGAAAATCTTTTATCATATTGAGACTTGTTTAAAATTCATTCACGTAAAAATATGTCAAAATTAAGGTTGTCGCGCTTAAATTCCAATTTTTTTGCGAATTTGCGCGTATTTTTGATGAATTGATAAAAAATGATGTTAAAAGACTACACCACCTTATTTTGTTTACTCCTTTTTGTTGTAAATCTTCTTGGGCAAGTACCGAAATCCCCCGATTCTTTACAAACGCCGTTTGAAATCGGGCGCAGTTTGCAAACCGCAACCCATGCTGAAGGCATCGCTTTTTACGAAAAATTGAGTCGAGCGTTTCCAAAATATTTGCGTTTGGAAACGCGGGGCAGTACCGATTGCGGCGTTCCCTTGCATTTAGTCGTCGTCGCGGATGATGCGACGAAGGCTTCACCGCTATATGCTTCCAGAAAAAATAAGTGTATTTGGTTGATTAACAATGCAATACACGCGGGCGAGCCAGACGGTGTGGATGCGTCCATGCTTTTTGTCCGCGATTTAATGCTGGATTCGGTGAATCGAAAACGGGTTTTAGAAAACGCTATTATTTTGATTTTGCCTTTTTACAACGTGGATGGCGTGTTAAATCGCAATTCGACAAGCCGTGCGAATCAAAATGGTCCCGAAAGTTATGGCTTTCGAGGCAATGGCAAAAATTTGGATTTAAATCGAGATTTTACTAAAGCCGATACCAAAAATACGCGTTCCTTTTTGCAAATTTACAACCAATGGATGCCCGATTTATTTTTGGATACGCACGTTTCCAATGGAGCCGATTATCAATACACGATGACGTTGCTTTCTACACAATCGGATAAATTACATCCATTATTAGGGCGTTTTCAGCAAGATACAGTTTTGCCTTTTTTGTATGATAAAATGAAATTACGAGGAAATGAAATGTGTCCTTACATTCATTTTGAAGCATCGCTTGAAAAAGGGATTCTTGGTTTTTTAGATTTGCCGCGTTATTCGACAGGGTTTGCCGCGCTGCATCATACCTACGGGTTCATGTCCGAAACGCACATGTTGAAACCGTTTAAAGACCGCGTTGCTGCCACCCGTACCTTGATGCACACTTTTTGCGAACTCATTGAAAATCAACATTTTAACATCCTCAGTACTCGAAGACAAGCCATTCAAGAAAGCGTCGTTCAAAAACAATTTGATATTCATTGGAAATTAGATACGACTCAACGAGAATCGTTGATTTTCAAAGGTTACGAGGCAAAATACAAACAAAGTCAAGTCACGAATTTGCCCCAACTTTGGTATGATAAAAAAGCTCCATATTCCAAAGCCATTCCTTATTTTCCCCATTTCATTCCGTCGTTGACGGTTCAAAAACCGATTGCCTATATTTTGCCGAGAGCTTATGCAGAAGTGGCAGAACGATTGCAGATCAATGGAGTACGTATAGAACTTTTAGAAGAAGATACTTCATTTGATGTAGAAATGTATTATATTCGAGGCTATCAAACGAGTTCTTTTCCGTATGAAGGGCATTATTTGCACAATGAGGTAAAGGTAGAACCTGTGCGGATGCGGCGGCATTTTCGCAAAGGCGATTATCGGATTCGGACGAATCAGCCTGCGAATCGGTTGATTTTGGAAATGTTGGAGCCGCAAGCCCCAGATTCTTATTTTTGTTGGAATTTTTTTGATGGGATTTTGATGCAGAAAGAAGGTTATTCGGATTACGTTTTTGAACCTTTGGCGGCGGCTTTTTTGAAGAAAAATCCTGATGTACGGCGTAAATTGGAGGAAAAACGCTTGAAAGAACCTGAATTTGCTCGTTCGAGCGCGGCGCAATTGGATTTTATTTATAAACATTCGCCTTATTATGAGGTCACACATCAATTATATCCTGTGGGGCGGGTTTTGAATTAGGGGGGCGTTGGAATTAGGATTAAATGAGATTTTTTTGGGATTAAATGGGATTGATTTTTTGGGATTTTTAGGATTTCAATGGGGATACGAATGGGAACGCGGAGGACGCGGATTTTACGAATTTACACGGATTTTTTCTTGTCCTTCCGTAGGAATCTAAGTTTCCTACGGAAGGACAAGAAAAAATCCGTGTAAATCGGGATGTTTCATTTTTAGGTTACACTTTTGGATACATTGGGATACGAATGGATGTACGGATTTTACGGATTTCACCGATTCGTACGGATTTTTTTTATTTTTTGCCTAAAACCCAGCATTGGGTTCTAAAAATCCGTACGAATCGGTGAAATCCGTGAAATCCGTACATCCATTCGTATCCCAATGTATCCAAAAGTGTAACCTACTTTTTGCGCCCAATGAAACATCCCTGTAAATCCGCAAAATCTGCGTCCTCCGCGTTTCAATTCGCTCTACACCGTGTTTAAAATCGCTATAAAAATTCGCGCAATTAAGGTCAAAATATTTTTAGATTCTCATTTTTCACGTATCTTGCGACTCAATTTTTAACGTATCAACTCCTAATCCATTCATGATTTCACGTTACAGAGAAACCCGCGAATCAATGACTCCGCAATTGGCATTCGAGTATTTGAAAGAGGGGAACAAACGATTCATCAGCAATTTGCGCATCAACCGAGACCATTTAGAGATGGCGAATATTACGGCGAAAGAACAATTTCCCTTTGCCGCTATTTTGAGTTGCAGCGATTCGCGCACCGCAGCCGAATTTATATTTGACCAAGGTTTGGGCGATATATTTAGCATTCGTTTGGCGGGCAATATCGCGAGTCGCAATGCCGTAGGTAGCATGGAGTATGCCTGCAAATATTTGGGTTCTAAACTGATTGTGGTTTTAGGGCATACCAATTGTGGTGCGGTGCGGGCGGCTTGTGCCGATTTCCGTTTGGACAACCTAAATGAGCTTTTAGACCATATTCGCCTTGCCGTTATGTCCGAAAAAAAGACGAAAAAAGACCGAAATGTGGAGAATAAAGCTTTTCTAAAATCGGTCACGAACCAAAATGTGCTCCATAATATTGAAGTCGTCATGGAACGCAGTGCCATTCTCCGACAGCTGATGCAGGAGAAAAAAATTGCGATTGTCGGTGGGGTACACGATTTAGAAACGGGTAAAGTGCTTTTTTTAGAAAAAGAAAGTGCTTTGATTGTATCTAAATATTTGTCATAATACTGCGCTCAAATAATATTAATATATAAGGTTTAATATAGATTTTGTAATTTGCATATAAACGATATTAAACCTTATCTTTTTATAAATACAAATAAATTTAAATCCGTTACTTAATCGTATATGTCAAGTATTTATACAAATAGGTTTTTATAAAAATATTATATGTTATATATAATGAGTAAAAACACCAAAACCCCGTTATTTTTGGTTCGCTTAAAACCTTGTACTTTTGCAACTATATAGCGTTGATACCGTGTACGCAGTCTTAGTAAAATCATTAAAGCAATATAAATACCCTTATTTTTAGCATCCTCTTATCAACGCAATTTCGCTTGAGCATTTTAACTGATTTAAGGAACTTTGTAAGAAAAAATCGTTGCAAGATGACGCGTTTAGGAATACGCTTTACGATAAATATTGTTTATAATTGATTAGATGTCAATTATTTACAAAGTCTAAAACGAGTGTGCCTTGTTTCCTCATGTATTAAAAATAGGCATATAAAAATCTAATCTTATGGTTCAAAAAAGAGGTTTACTCTTGTTGGGTCTGTCTTTGTATTGTTCTATGAATGCTGCTGCATCTGGGACGATGGAAGGGGATTCGCTGGATAAGCAACCTACAAAGCGAATAACGCAGTCTCCGCTGCCGGATTCTGTGGTGGAACCCGAAGCGCGTCCGCTATGGCAATTGGAATGTGCCACTCAATATATGGATCAAGTTGTTTTTTCTGGGCGGGATTATGGGATTAAGCAGTTTGCGGTGATTCCTAAAATGGCTTTGAAACATCGTTCTGGTTTTTGGGTGGGCGCGGTCGGTTATTATTTGAGTAGCGTCAGCAGTTTGAGTAAGCAGCCGATGAGCAAAAGAGACCTTGCGGTGGGTTTTCAAACGACGGTAACCAATTGGTGGGGTACTTCTTTTACGTATAGCAATTGGAAATATTTTGGAAAAAGTCAGTCTGAATTGAGATATACCTTTGATTATATGATTTCCAATTATAATGGGGTCAATTGTGGTTGGTTTACGCTTACGCCGCAGGTTTATGCGTTGGTGGGGCATCAAAATAGAAGTAAAGTGTTTCAAATGGGTTTGGGCGTGACCAAATATTTTGAAAAACGATTTCCGAAAGATGTACATGGGGTTTGGTCGTTTAGTCCTGAATGGACGATGATGACTTCTACTTCTGCGAGCGATGGTTTGTATGAGCCGCCGACTTGGTTTCATGGCAAAACCGTCAAAATCGTGAGTCAAGAGTTGATTTTGCCTTTGACGTATCAGACAGAACTCCACTTTTCTAATAAGAAGTGGGGACAATTGGTGATTGCTCCGAGATTCCATTTTGTGATGGCGATGAATGCAGGTAAATATGATGGCGCACGACAACATCCTTTTTCGTATTGGACGGCGGATTTTAAATATATTTTTAACCCTTAAAATTTGTAAAGTATTGATTCTTAACTGACTTATAAGGAAAATTTATTAAAAAAACAAACATTACTAAACCATTAAAAAAATGAAATACCGACCCGTCTTTAACTTTAGCCAAAACGATTATCCGATAAATGAAGGTATTTCAAAAACTTGTACAAACCATGAGTAAAGATATTCAAATATTCACTGCCTTTTCTCCGACGCGATGGAAACGCGTGAAGGTTGTTTTTTGGACTTTTTCAGTCGCCATTTTGATTGGTGTTACGATTTTTGCCTTATCTGTGGCTTATCCGAATCGCCCTTTGTTGCCCAAGGCGTTTAAAGGGGTTGAGCAGCCAATCACCAATATTAACACCGAAAAAGATAATACTCAAGTTCGGATTAAGCAGGATTTGGCATCGAAAGGTGGTTTTGGCAGGCGGTTGAGTGCGGCTTCGTTGCCGCCACTGACTTTGCGCGAACCGATGCCGTATCAACGGCAAATTCGGGCAGCGTTTTTGGACAGCGAACACAAGGAAACGGCGGTTTCTTTGCGGGAATATGTCAGTCAATTGAATCTGGTAGTACCGAATTGGTTGGATTTGGCGCGCCAAGGCGATAGTATTGCGGTTCAAATGGATACTTTGCAGTATAATATTTTGTTGCAGAATCCAAATACGGCGGTTTTGCCGCGTCTGACGATTTCGGGCAAGAATGTTCGTTTTGAAAAAATGTTGAGCAATCTTGCGGATAGGACGGCTTTGATTGCAAGTATTAAAATTGCTTTGCAGCAATATCGTTTTCAAGGGATTTTGATGGCGTATGAAAATTGGGGAACGGGCGAGAAAAATGAAAAAGCTCAGATTTTTCAAAAGGAATTGTATCAGGAATTGAGTCAAAATTATAAAGTGGCTCAATTGATTTCGCCTAAAGAGGTTTTTTGGGGCGGTTGTACGGTGTATAATGATTATGTTTTTGTGAACGCTGCTTCGGAGGTGGAACAACAAATTGAAGGCAGTGGGGTATCCGACCCGACTCATGTTGAAACGGTTTTGCAAACGTTGGTGCGCAAGATTCCAGCAGAAAAAGCGATTCTTTGTATTGAAACGGTGGGTTATGATTGGAAAATGGCGGCGCAATCGACTTATCCGATGCCGATGGGGTATCAGCAAGCGATTTCGATTGCGGCGGAATCCAAATCGGAGATTGTGTTCCATAAGGAAACGGGGCATTTAACTTTTAAATATTTGGATGACCAAAAACAACAACATAGTGTTTATTTTGTGGATGCGGCGAATCATTTTAATACGATGCGCTTGGCGCAAAATGCGGCTTGGTGCGGTGTCGCGCTTTCGCAAATTGGGGGAGAGGACACGCGGTTGTGGTCTTTTTATAATAAAGATTTGAGTATCAAGGGTTTAGATGCCACTGGTTTTCGATTTGACCATTTGGCTTCTGAACTTAAAAATGATAAAATTCATTTTTTAGGCAATGGTGAGATTTTAGATGTCATCAGTGAGCCGACGCAAGGGAAGGTTACGGTAGATTATGATGAGAAACAACATAAAGTGCTTTTTGAAAAATATGATTCGTTGCCTTCGGCGTATGTGGTTCGGCGGATGGGCGCGCTGGAAACTAAAAAAATTGTTTTAAGTTTTGATGATGGTCCGGACCCGAAATATACGCCTCAGATTTTGGATGTTTTAAATCGGGAAAAAGTACCTGCAACGTTTTTTGTATTGGGTCAGAAGGCGAAGGAAAATCCTGCAATTGTGCAACGAATTTATAATGAAGGGCATGAATTGGGGAATCATACGTTTTCGCACCCGCATTTAGACCAAATCACGCAGTTTCGGGCGAATATTGAGTTGGATTACACGCGGCGGGCGATTGAAAATGTTACGGGACATAGTACGATTTTATTTCGCGCGCCTTATTCTTATAATAATGAGCCCGATTCTTTGGGTGAATTGATGCCTTTTTTGTTGGCGCGCAAGCATCAATATTTGTCGGTGGGCGAATCGATTGACCCGCGAGATTGGTTGGCGGGTACGAATACGGATTCTATCATCAATCGGTTGAAACGGCAGCCGATGTGGGGAAATATTGTCTTATTGCACGACGCGGGCGGCGATAGAACGAATACGATTGAAGCATTGCCGCGTATTATTGAGTATTATCGGTCTCAAGGGTTTGAATTTGTGACGGTTGCGGGTTTGATGGGCAAGCAGCGCGATGAAGTGATGCCTTTGGTTGCGGGCAGACAAGTTTCTTTGGGCAGAAGTGATAAATGGGTATCGGGCGCGGTGTTTGGCGTTTGGGGCTGGTTGCAAAGTTTGTTTTATTGGTCGGTTTTTTTGAGCATTGGGCGGATTGTGTTTATCGCTATTTTAGCCTGCATTCAAAAATACCGCGATGAACGGGCGAAAAAAAATCAAAATTCGACCTTGGGCTATCCTGCTATCAGTATTATTGTGCCTGCGTACAACGAAGAATTGAATGCGGTGGAAAGTGTGCGCAGTTTATTGAATCAAAATTATCCCAATTTTGAGATTTTGTTTGTGGATGATGGTTCCAAAGACAGTACTTATCAGGTGGTAAAAGAAGCTTTTAAGGACACGTTGCGGGTTAAAGTCTTTACAAAACCGAATGGAGGCAAAGCCTCTGCGTTGAATTTTGGGATTCAGCAATCGCGCAATGAATTTGTGGTGGGCATTGATGCGGATACGCAATTGGTGCCGAATGCGTTGTCGGAATTAATTAAAGGTTTTTCGGATGAACGGGTTGGTGCAGTGGCGGGCAATGTGCAAGTGGGGAATCAAGTGCAGATGGGCAGTCAGTGGAAAGGCATACCGACTTTAAGGGAATTTTGGAAAGGGTTGGTTGCGGCGGTTTTGACGCGGTGGCAGTCGGTCGAATATACGACGGCTCAAAATTTTGACCGAATGGCTTTTGATGTTTTGAATTGTATCACGGTGGTACCGGGTGCGATTGGCGGTTTTCGGCGGACGGCGATTCAGGAAGCGGGCGGTTTCACGACGGATACGTTGGCGGAAGATTGTGATTTGACGATGCGGATTTTGCGGAAAGGCTGGCGCGTGAAGCAGAATAATGAAGCGATGGCAATCACCGAAGCCCCTGAAACGTTTGAACAATTCCGAAAACAACGGTTTCGATGGAGTTTTGGGGTGATGCAAGCATTTTGGAAAAACAAAGATGCCTTATTTCAATGGCGTTATAAATGGATGGGCATGCTTGCGTTGCCGAATGTTTTATTTTTCCAATTATTTTTGCCTTTATTCACGCCGATAGCGGATTTTGTTTTGTTAACGGCATTATTCATGGGCAAAGGCAGTGAAATGGTTGGGATGTATTTGATGTTTATGGGGATAGACCTGAGTAGCGCGCTTTTAGCCCTTACGTTTGACAAAGTGATTCGTTGGAAAACCTTGTTTGAAGCGAAAACTTGGAGGAATCCGTCTAAATGGAAAATCTGGTTATTGGTTTTAATTTTCCCACAACGCATTGTATATCGTTGGATTATGTATATTATTTTAATTAAATCTTATATTAAAGCGTTGAAAGGCGAGTTAATGGGTTGGGGTGTTTTGAAACGGACGGGGAATATTCGGATGGAAACGCCCGCGCCGAAAGTGCATACAGTGCCGACACAGGAATCCAATAATATGGTGCCGAAAGCGGCTTAGGAACGCTGGAATTAGGATTAAATGGGATTTTTTTTGGATTAAATGGGATTGATTTTTTAGGATTTTTAGGATTAAGTCATTAGACAAAATTAAACGCACAACTTGACGCAAGTTTGAAACTCAACTTGACGCAAGTTTGAAACTCAACTTGACGCAAGTTTGAAACTTGCGTCAAGTTATAACTTTTTAATTTGTCCAAGTACTTAAAATTCTAAAAATCCTAAAAAATCAATCCCATTTAATCCCAAAAAAATCCCATTTAATCCTAATTCCAACTACTCTCGATTTTTAGAATCTATTAAAATGGTCACAGGACCGTCATTAAGCAACCAAACTTTCATATCCGCCCCAAATCGCCCTGTCAAAACGGGCAAATTAGAAACATTCTTAAGGGTTTGAACAAAATTTTCGTACATCGGCACTGCAAAATCAGGTTTAGCAGCGCGGAGGTAGGAAGGGCGATTGCCTTTTTTAGTGCTCGCGTGCAACGTAAATTGACTCACAACTAACATTTCGCCTTGAATATCCATCACGGAACGATTCATCACGCCTTGTTCATCCTTGAAAATACGACAATGCGCAATTTTCTGGCACAGCCATACGACATCATCCATCGTATCCGCCAATTCGATGCCGACCAAAATTAACAATCCAGTTCCGATTTTAGAGACCATGATTTGGTCTATGGTGACGGAAGCCTCTGATACTCGTTGTAATACAATGCGCATAAAATTTAAATATATTAAAAATGGGCTTTCAATACAAAAATGTAGAAAAAATTTGTTTAAATGCGGAAGAAGGATTATTTTTGTAAAAATCTCCGAAGCGAACGGTTTATTAACTAATAATTGACGCTTCTATAACATTTTTAACCGAACTGTTTGAACCAAAACATTGTTCTCACAGTAAACTAAAAAGGCTGACTTACAATGAATTTCAAAAATATAGCATATATTTCGCTCGCCTCTTTCGCTTTTGCGACTCCAGCCGCCGCCCAACAAGCGGAAGATGGCTATGTGATTCCGCAATTAAATGGGTTTCGAGTCGCGTGTATCATCACGGAGACGGGCGATACGATGCCTTATATTCCTTTAAAAGAATATGTGGTAACGGCTCCAAAATCGTTTGCTAATGCGGATGATTTGAATCGTTATCAAAAATACCGTAGATACGCGCCTTCTGTATATGGTTATGCGGTGGAAGCGGTTCGGAATTACCGCGAAATCGAGGCGGCAACCCGCGATGTCAACCGAAAAGACCGTAAAAAATATGTAGAGGCAAAATACGAGGCGATGAATACTCAATTTCGGTCTCAGTTGAAGAACTTAACGAAAACACAAGGCTTTTTGTTGATAAAAATGATTGAAAAGGAGTTAAAAATCCCTTTTTTCGATTTAGTGAAGGATATGAAAGGCGGATTTACAGCATTTTATTGGAATGAATTTGGTAAAATGTATGGCTACCACCTTAAAGAAGGTTATGTAGAGGGCAAAGACCCGATTTTGGATATTGTTTTGAAAGATTATAATTTGGCGTATTCGCCTACGCCTGTTCGATAGCTGTACACCTAACAAGTTTGAAAAACCTGTTAGGTGTACAGCTATCGAACCGTACACCTAACAGGTTTGAAAAACCTGTTAGGTGTATTATATTGAATCTTAATTCAAATCGTCATCCACTCCTTCCTCCTCCGCATTGCGCAACTCCTGTTCACTCAAAGGCTCCACTTTTTCACTCAAAAAATTCCCCACATCATCCACTTCCAATGTAATATAATCCTTATCTGTCGCCAATTCCGCATGATAAAACTTGGATTTTGGTGCTTCCACGAGCGACAAAACCGCTAATTTATAATTAGGATATTTTTGCAAAAGAGCCGTTTCTGCCTTCGCAGGCAAGTCAGTTGCATTCAAATACGTATATAATTTTTGGAAATGCCCTGCCCTATCGAAATACACTTCATACCCAATGCCCGTACTATCCGAAAAAAAAGCACCAATTTCATTGGTTTTAGAAGAATCCCACTGTATTTCCTCGGTTAATTGAGGAAAACGCGCTTTTAGAAAAGCTTCAGGCGTTTTAGGGGTGGTCTGGCAGGCAACAAGACTCAACAACCCTATCCAATAAGGCATATATCGTAAAAACATAGTATAAATTTATCTTTGATGCAATAAGTTTTGCTGCAAAGATACAGATAAATGATAAATGGTGAATGATGAATGATAAATGGTGAATGATGAATGATAAATGGTGAATAATGTGTAAAATACATCATTCACCATTTATTATTCATCATTCATCATTCATCATTCAGCATTCATCATTACAAAGCATCGGTCGTGCTATTGGCAGCATCTTCCTCCTCCGTCATGCGCCGCACGAAATCGCCATGAACGGCAACCGTCCGTGCATTCGGACGACTTTGCTTTGCTTCAATACTTTTCGTCGCATGCGGCACGAGCAATAATCGCCTTTTATTGATTAATTGCCCCGTGATAGCGCAAATGCCATACGTTTTATTGCGAATCCGAAGCAAGGCATTCTGCAAATTTTGAATAAATTGATGTTGCCGAGAAATCTGGCTCGTAAGGAGCTCCATTTCTGAATGGCTACTGCTTTCGTCCGTCCAGTCGCCGCTTTGTTGACCCGTGTTGTTTTCATTAATTTCAATCATCTGGTCGCGCATAAACTGCAACTGCTGACGGGCTTCGCCCAACTTGTTGTCAATGAGCGATTTAAATTCATGGAGGTCGTCATCTGAATAACGAACAGTCGTTGTAGCCATAGATTATAACAAAATTGTTTAGTTAAAGAATATTGAGCTGTCTATAATATTAAAAAAAAATATTTACAAGATTGATTAACCAATTAAACTAAAAATATAATTCGGAAGATACCTCACAAACACAAGGTATTGGGTCAAAAAATTCAAAAAATGGGCATCGGGGAAAATGTTTTAAAACGCTCGCAAATGGTATCTGTTTTTTTATACTATCTATTTGCGTTAAAGTCAAAGACTTAAAGAACGCAAAACTACTTATAATTATTTTAAGCACCAAACATTTAACTGTTTTTTATTAAAATATTCATTAAGACGGCAAATTCATTTTTCGTCACTTTCATTTCCGAAAGATTATTACGCAAAGGAAAGACTTTTGGCAAATTTTATCCTGACCTTTAACGTTTCATTGACAATTTAATGTTGGATTCCAATGTTTTCCAAAATTAAAAACAGCGTCTAATAGAAACTTTCAACGCAAAAAAGCATACACCGTTTTAGTTATAATTAATATTATTAAAATTAATATCTAAAAACTAATGATTTTGTTGTAAATTCGTATTTTTAAAAAACAAATACCACTTTTTACAAATCAATGATAAAATTTAAGTTTATTTTTGGTGCTTTATTCAAAAAATCAAACAAACAGCGCGAACAGCATATTCCAAACAAACGTTTTTTATAATATTATGAACAAATTCCGATCCTTACTACTACTCTTTTGCGGGGTTTCGACCCTGCATGCTCAAACCATTTATGTCAAACCCAATGGTACAGGCAATGGCAGCTCATGGGCGAATGCGGCGGGCAATCTCCGAACGGTTTTGAATACGGCTTCAGCGGGCGCGCAAATTTGGGTTGCGGAAGGCACTTATTATCCCACTCGATGTACGAATTGCACGACGGCAGACCGTCAAATGGCTTTTGAAATCCCTACAAATGTGGCAGTATATGGGGGCTTTGCTGGCACAGAAGTCGCTGTAAATCAACGAGTTATAGGGAATCATCCTACGATTTTGAGTGGCGACATTGATGGCAATAAAGATACGACCAACCATTCGCAAAACCTCGTCTATGCCCGTAATGTGGATTCTATGACCATTTTTGATGGCTTCACTTTGTGTAATGCCTATGCGGACGGTTCGCAAGCGTATAGCGAACGCTTCAATTCGGGTGCAGCTATGTATTTAAATGGCAGTTCCGACAATGGTTTTTGCCGCATCCGCATCCGCAATTGTCGTTTTGAAAACAATAAAACCAAGGGATATGCGGCGGCGATTCTAATGAATGGTGGTTATCATGGCAGTTGTAATCCGATGATTTCCAATTGTTTATTTGAAAATAATGTCAGTGGGGCAGAAGGGGGTGCGGTGAATCATCTGGGTTATTATGAGGGCGAGTGCAGCCCTACTTATGAATTCTGCCGTTTTAAAAACAATACTTCCGAAGCGGCGGGTGGTGCGATTTTCAGCAATGGGATTCATGGAAAATGTAATGCCACCTATCGACAATGTGAATGGCGCGGCAATATTGCAAAAACGTATGGAGGTGCGATTTATCATTTAGCGCGGGTGTCGGGCGAAAATAGTCCATTTTTTTATAATTGTCTTTTCATTGAAAATCAAGGATTTACGGCAGGAGCGTTGTATTTTTTGGCTTCGGATAACGGCACTGCTTTGCCTAAAATTATCAATTCCACGTTCACTGCCAATCACGCCAAATATGGGGTTGCGGTGTATGCGAATGCGGGCGATACGAATACGCCAGGGAATTGCGCGCCCGAACTCACGAATTGTATTTTATCGGGCAATATTGCGACGTATGGTTATGGGCGTTCGTTTCGGAACGTGAATGGGCGGATTCGGATTCAAAATTCGTTGATAGAGGAGGCGGATGCGGCGACGGCGAATAGTGGCACTTCGACAGGGACAGGTTATGGCACGTTGACGGTGGGCAGTGGGATGTTGTATAATCAAAATCCGAAATGGCTTTCTACTACGGATTTGATTTTGTTGCCCGAATCGCCTTTGATTGATAGGGGTTCTGCGACGGTTTTGAAAGGGCTTTCGGCAGTCGATTTGGAGGGTCAACCTCGGATTCGGGGCAACGCGCCCGACCTGGGAGCGTATGAATTTGACCCTGCGGCGGTGGTGCCGCCTGTGATTACGGCGCAACCGACCTCAATAATGCGTTGTGCCAACGATTTTGCTCAATTTTCAGTCACTGCGACGGCTTCAAATAATAATTATTTAACCTATCAATGGTTGAAAGGAACGATTGAAATAGAAGGTGCTAAAACACCGATTTTACAATTTTCAACTGCGTCAACGGGGGATGAAGGCAATTATCAATGTCGGATAACGAATCGATATGGGCGGATTTCGACGACGGAGATGGTTCATTTGCAAGTGCAGCCGCGTGCGATTTTTGAAGTGGCAATTGCGCACGACCGCCAAATGGTTTGTGAAGGCGATTCCGCGACGTTTTTAGCCACCGCGAATCACGGCGGCAATGCGCAATATCAATGGTTTAAAAACGATGTCGTGCTTTCTGGTGCAACTTCTAATGCGTTGAAAACCAATGATTTAAAATCGAAATCGTATAAATGCCGCATCACTTCGGACGCGCTTTGCATTCAACAAAATGTGTTGTCCACGAATCCAGATTCGATTCAAACCATAGACCGAGTGGCGGCAACTGCATTCGTTACCCATAATAATGTACGGGTTTGTCGGGGCGATTCACTGGTTTTCAAAGCGATTGTACAGCGCGCAGGGGCAAATCCCCAATATCAATGGCTTTTCAATGATGGGGTAGTGGAAGGCAAAACCGATTCCATTTTGAAAATAAGTACTTCAAATGACGTGCGTTACGCATGTAGAATTACTTCATCTGAACAATGCCCTGCGCAACGCACGATTGTTTCCAATGAAGATACCGCACAACCCATCGAACGGGTTAAAGCAATCGTGCAAGTGACGCATCCTGCACAATCCGTTTGTCGGGGCGATTCGGTAGTTTTCAAAGCAATTGCGTTTCAAGCGGGGATAAAACCCAAATATCAATGGTTTTTAAACGGCAATCCGATAGCCCAACAAAAAGATTCCATTGTAAAAGAGGTTGCGATGGAAAATCGGAAATTGACTTGTCAAGTGGTGTCTTCGGAACAATGTCCGTTGATGCAAACGGTCGTTTCTAATGAAGATATTGCCTCGTTTCGGATTTGCCGTGTTGGAACGGACGAAATCCTGACTGAACAATTAAAAATATATCCCAATCCATTGATAGATAATATTTTACAAATAGAGATTCCTGCAAATGGCGTTGTTAAAATCGTGGATAGTACGGGCAAAATGGTTTGGGAACAAGCGGCGAATAAAACGGATACGCATTTGCAATTGTCGAACGATTTAGCCGCAGGATTGTATCAAATTTTTTGGACAGACGGCGTGCATTATGCGCGGGCGAAGCTGATTCGGATTCGGAATTAAGGAATTGATTTGGTGTAAAAAAATTGTAAAAAAGTGGCTGTCTCAAAAGGGTAAAATTTAGTTTTTAGACCCAATAGGATTCGGTTGGGATACGAATGGATGTACGGATTTTACAGATTTCACAGATTAATACGGATTTTGGAGACAAAAAATCCGTATTAATCTGTGAAATCTGTAAAATCCGCACATCCATTCGTATCCCAACCGAATCCTATTTTGTAATTTTTTCTCTTGAGACAGCTACTTTAGGTGAAAAGAAAAAGCCGAACCTTTTTACAAAGATTCGACTTATTTCTTATACGTTCATGCCATGGGTTTGGTTGGGTTATAATTCGTTATTCTTCCTCGACTTCGTTCGCTTCCAAAAAAACGCCAACCGTTTTCACAGCGACCGCAATTTTGGGATAATCAAGGGTATAATGGATGAATTTTCCTTCGCGGTGCGTATGAACAATTCCAGCAGCCCGCAAAATCTTCAAATGTTGAGACGTGATGGATTGCTCCAGTTTCAACGTATTGTAAATTTTGTTGACATTGACAGTCTTATTCTTGTCCACAAATTCAATTATCTTCATCCGCAGCGGATGTGCTAACGCGCGCAACACATCGGACGACACCTGCAACTTTTCGTTGTTGATGTTAACCTTCGCTTTTCTCATAGGAACACAGTGTTTGTTTTAGTGATAAAATGAATGATTAATTATTTCAAATGCAAATATGCGTTTTTTTTCAATCTCTGCCAAATTTTTTTTGCAAAAACGAAAAAAATATTGCCTCAATCCTCTAAAAAAAATGAAAAATGCCGAAAAAGACCCTAAAAAGGGTATTTTTTTCGGCATTTTGGGTTGTCAAAACAACGTTTGGCATGTAGCAATTTATTGTACTTCAGTCAATTCTTCGACCAACCGAGAGATATGATTCAAGCGATCTTTATCCACCGTGTAGTAAATAAATTTGCCATTGCGCTCCGTAGCCACAACCCCTGCGCGACGCAAAATCGCCAAATGTTGAGATGCGACAGATTGCTCCAAACGCAATTTAATGTACAAATCTGTTACGGTCATTTTTTCGTTTTCTTCCAACAAGTCAATAATTTGTTGGCGCAATTTATGGTTCACAGCACGTAAAACCAAAACTGCTTTGCGCAATTCCGCGTAGTCCAATTCGATGTCTTTTTTGCCTTTTTTTAGGACGACGGTTTCGTTCTTTTGCTTTCTCATAATATCACATGGATTTTTTTTGATGAAAAAATAAGATTTTCCCTAAGCATTTTTTGATGCTTGCTTTGATTTCTTTTTAAGTTTAAAAATAAATTTAATTTAAACATATTCATTAAAAACAGTGCCAATTTTAAATAGTTTTTGATATGGAACGTTGTTTTAACGCATAAAATTTTAAATTCTAAGGCAAAAATACAATTTATTTTTCAAGATACAAATTTTTTGTCATTTTTTTTTCAAAAAATTTTCTTTGAAATTGTAATATTTGGATTTTTACCATAATCTGGACTAAAATAGGCAAAATTTACAAATTTTTCTTGAAAAAAGGCTTGGGTACTGAGGGGAATGAGGTGCTTTGCGGAGCAAACGATGTTTGAAAAAATTTGAATATTTTCTTTAAACAACGTACCGCATTTTAGCGCGCCGTTACCGCTTAAAGCCAAAACTATACCTTTATCTCTATACATAAGCCACGTATTTTCATCCAAAATAACGGGTTGAGTGAGTTCGATTTGCACCAATTCGCCTGCCTCATTTGGCTGCCACATAGATGCATAAACTTCCATACGTCTCGCATCCATTAACGCAGCATATCTGATATTGTTGCTATTTAAAGTAAAATAATTTTGATATGCTAATGATTTTAATGTATCTACTGCTATTAAAGGTATATCTAATGCGTAACACAAGCCTTTTGCGGTGGCTGCACCGACGCGCAACGACGTGAAAGAGCCTGGTCCCGAACTTAATGCAATCGCGGACAATTGTTGCATCGTTGCGCCCGCGTCCCGCATACAGGCTTGAATTAAGAGCGTAATTTGTGCGGCATGTTGTTTGGTATTGGCGAGTTCGTGGCAAGCAAGGAGGTCGCCTGTCGTCGTCGAGAGGGCGATGGAACAAATATCGGAAGCGGTTTCTATATTTAAAATCATAATTTATTTTTTTCGCCACAAATGTACGAATTAGGAATAAAAGACAAAAATGATTTTTTTTTAACACATAGGGACATAGAACACATAGTTTTTTTTAACACATAGGGACATAGAACACATAGTTTTTTTTAACACATAGGAACATAGAACACATAGTTTTTTTAACACATTGAAAATAAGAGCGTTAAAAAAACTATGTGTTCTATGTCCCTATGTGTTAAAAAAACTATGTGTTCTATGTCCCTATGTGTTAAAAAAAACTATGTGTTCTATGTCCATATGTGTTAAAAAAACTATATGTTCTATGTCCCTATGTGTTAAAAAAAATAAAAACAATGCCTCTTATCTTTGATTGCTAATTCAAAGGGCTATTTCACCACATTCATCATAGCGGACATAATTTTCATATATAGTTCTTGTGGTTTAAACGGTTTAGCAATATAATCGTTCATACCAATATCAAAACATTTATCGGCTTCGGACTTATTCGCATGCGCCGTGAGTGCGATAATCGGCACTGGACTCCGTTCCCGAATCCGCGAAGTGGAATCAAAACCATTCATTACAGGCATTTGAATATCCATCAAAACCACATCATATTTATGCGCCCTGAATTTTTCCACAGCGACCAAACCATTTTCCGCAATATCCACCGTCACAAACGGCGACCAACTGGTTAAAATTTTCTTAGTTGCCATCTGGTTCAAGAAATGGTCTTCTACCAACAATATTTTGAGTGCGGAATCGGGTGCCGTGCTGTCTGCCGCGACCAATTTGACCGATTTGGCGGGGAAATCGACTTCAAAAGTCGTCATATCCGTCGCTCGGTTGGAAATTTGGAAGCAACCTTTCAAAATTTTAGTCAATTTGCCCGCAATTGCCAAACCCAAGGGTTGTTTATCGGCATCGGGCGCGTCATTTTTATAAGTTTCTAAAATCCGATTTTCCTCCATCAACTCCCGAATTTGTACCGACGACAAGCCTTTTCCAGAATGTTTCATCCGAATATACAACCGAGTTTGCTTTTCAGAATCCGTCAACATGCCGATATGAAAGTCAATTTTGCCCTGTGCAGGCGTATATTTCACCGCATGATCCATCAAATTATAAATAATTTGCGTTATTTTTTTGGAATCCGCTACAATTTTATCGGGCAACTCGTTCGCTGTCGAAAAAGTCAAATTAATTTTAGCATTATCCGCCTTGATTTGAACCACTTTTTTCAACCCCGTGCAAAACGCTCCAATATAAAATTCTTCATTTTCAGGTTTCATATTTTGCGCCACGAGCATTGAGAAATTCAACAAATTGTTTATCATCAACGACAAATCATCCACAGAAGTTTTCACGCCTTCCACCAATTCTTTTTGTTGCGGACTAATCGTCGTCGTTTCAATCAAATATAATAAATTCACAATCGAAGAAAGCGGTGTCCGAATGTGAAAACTCATATCTTGCAAAACTTCCTCCTTCAAAAGCGACGTTTGACGAGATATATTTTGCTCCATGAGCAATTGTTCGTGCAATTTGCGCTCGGTAATATCTTGAATCCCGCCGACGAGCAACAATCTTTGTGAAATTTCTTCATAAAAAATCTGTGCGTGCATCGAAAGATATTTGATACTCGTGCCATCGACCACAATTCGATGTTCAATTTTATGCAATTGCCCATCTTTGGTGGCACTATCAAAAAAATCTTCTACGGCATGGCGGTCTTCCAGATGCACATAACTCAAATAATCCGACAAACCCGTAGAAATACCGTTTTGATGATAGCCAAAAATTTTAAAAATCTCCTCTGTCCAAAGCATTTCATTGGAAACCAAATCCATTTCCCAATTGCCAAAACCTGCTAATTGTTGTGCTTTTACAATGCGTTTTTCATTGACAGTCAATTCATTAACTGTCGTTTGAAGCGACATTTTATCTCGAAACCGTTGCATCGAATAGCGAATGCAACGCCCTAATAATTTTCCATCAAATTGTCCTTTGACGAGAAAATCTTGCGCGCCCGCTTTAATCGCTTGATTACCAACGATTTCGTTATTCACGCCCGTCAACACAATGACAGGCAAATGATTGACACTTTCGGTAAATCGGTTTAAAGTTTTGAAGCCTTGCGAGTCTGGCAGCGACAAATCCAACATCGCAATATCCACCTCTTGGCGATTAATGATGTCGAAAGCCTCGAAAAGGGAATCCGCTTGCAACAATTCATAGCGAAATGCGGCATCTTTCATAGCATTTTTAAAGAGAACGACATCTGCGGGATTATCCTCTATCAACAAAATATTGGTAGGTTTAACGCTCATGGCATATTTTTAGGTAAAATGAAACACGAAAAGTTTTAAATTGCACTCAATACGAATAAAAATCAAATATGTTCTGTTTTTTGAATGATAAATGATGAATGATGAATGATGAATATATCAAATATTCATCATTCATCATTCATCATTCATCATTCATCATTAAAATTATCGAAATGAACTGGGCAAAATCGCGGTCATCAACCAGAAATCTTCAATTTTCTGCACGATGTCAAAAAATTTGTCAAAATCAACGGGTTTATTAATGTATGCATTGACGTGCAAACTATATGTTTTAGAAATATCTTGTTCCGCATTGGAAGTCGTCAACACGACGACGGGAATGCTCCGCAAAGAATTATCATTTTTTATAAACTCTAAAACTTCTCGTCCATCGCGTTTAGGAATATTCAAATCCAGTAATATTAAATCTGGACGAGGCGCGTTTTGAAACGGCGGGCGGCGTTGCAAATAAAAAATAGCTTCTTCGCCATCTAATGCGACATCCATCAAAACGGGAATGCGTCCGTCCTTAAAAGCCTCTTGTGTAAGCCGAACATCGCCAGGATTATCTTCGACTAAGAGGATTTGAATCGGTTTCGTTACTTTATTGTACATCATGATAATTGGATTTTTGGTTTGGGCAATGTTGGAAAGTTGATTTTTGACCGAAAAAGATGACAATCGTTTTTTGAAGCGATTTTTATCAATTCCGTTTTCCAAACTGAATGAATAAATGGTTTTATGAAGTTTTTCGTATATGTTTTAAAAATTGATACACAATATTTTGATATTATTTTTGTAAAATATTTTTTCAAAATATATGTTATATTGTTTTACGAATCGATATTTCAAAAGATTCAATATCAGTGCCGATAATACAAATTTGAGCCGTAAACGCATTTTTTTGCGCGGGGAAAAGGGCTTTTTGTGACAGCATGTTTTAGCTTTGTGATACTTTTGTCTGAAATCGTTTATCTATAGTGTGGTGCGTTGGAATTCGGATTAAATGGGATTTTTTTGGGATTAAATGG
>JBDKKX010000002.1:0-32240 GCA_039795795.1 Bacteroidota bacterium
TCCTATCTTTGTAAACATTTCCGTGGATTGAGTAAATTTTCACAAAGATAATTCATATTACAATCTGTCAAAGAACTTATGTACACAGCACAGGGTCGTGACCTGCCTGCCTTTTTTAAATTAAAAACAAAATTATTTATAAATTATTGATAATTAACAAATTAAAATTTATTTGACAAGCAAGGCAGGTCACGACCTGCCTCTACGATTTTTCGTTCTTTCATTTAGGATAGGTATAGCTGCGGGAAAATTATATCCTAATTTAACCATATAACTCATAATGAATCTGCGACTTTACACATTTCAAATCCAATAATAAGTGTTCCACCGCTTCATCAATCATTTTGCTCCAACCGCAAATCCAAAAATCCATCTCCGCCGACGGATTCGGATACGCTTCCATGTACGCCTGATGCACATAGCCGCGCCGCCCTGTCCAACTCGGTTGAGGACGCGATAAAACAACTTCATATTTGAAATTTGGATATTTGGATTGCAACGCTTCAAATTCTTGTTGATACAAAATACCCGCTTCCGTCCGCGTCCCGAAAATTAAATGCAAAGATTTATACGGCAATTGTCGATTCAAAATATCGTGAATCATGCTCCGAAACGGCGCAACACCCGTACCTGTACAAATAAAAACCAAATTTTTTTCCGCAACACGCTCATCCGTCAAAATAAAATTGCCATCGGGAGCTTTAAAACGAATGTTTGTACCAATAGATGCTTCTTCAAAAAGATATTTTGTACCCGCACCCGCGTCCGAACGCACAATGCAAAATTCTAATACATCCGATGCAGGTTGCGTCGGCGTAGAAGCAATGGAGTAACTCCGCCACCGTTTCAATCGCTTTTCCGAAATCGGCAAATCCATCGTTACAAACTGACCTGCCTTAAATTCAAAAGGTTCATCGCCTTCGATTTGCAACCAAAAACGCCGCGTTGTTGGCGCAATAGCTTCTATTTGAACGATTTTTGAATGATACCATTTCCACATATAATAATGAATGATAAATTTTACAATCCATTGACAAATATTAAAACTAATTATTTAAAGATTCCGCCATCCGTTGCGCAACGGATCGTTGTACTAATTGTTGTATTAATTCGTTCATATTTTTCAATTTTACGATATTATTAAAACCAAAAAAACCAAGTTCTAAGAGCAATTTTCCAACCAATTCATCCGCAAAGGAAGAGGAAATAACATTAATATTACTAAAATCAAGGACAATCCGTCTGCGAGTATCGCGGTAATTATTCAAAATCTTAGTCCGCAACGCCTTTCCCGAAGGACGCGTACCCACGCCCAAAGACCAATCTCTTAAAATATAAACTAAATCGCCCAATTCATTTTCTAAAGATTCTAAATAATAATTCACATAACCCGTATAAGGCTGCCCTTTGATAATTAACGCGTCAGAAATAGAGACTTTTTTCTTATAATCCAATTGAAAATCCACTAAAGTTCCTCCATTATCTTCCGAAAGCGTTGATATGTTCGACAATTCTATAATATTTCCCTTGCTATTTAATTGGTAAAGCGCACTATTGGAAATAATCGTTAAACTTCCTTGATTTTGTTTTACAATTTGATGCAATCCGTACATTCCATTGCCTTGTCCCACACTTTTGTCTCGAGTGATGCTTTCCTTAACCGCTATTTGTAAAGCAATTTGGGGAGAAGCAGGCGCGTGCGGTGAATTTTTTAAACTATTATAAATCCCTTGCCCATTGTCGAAAACACAAAATGCAATATGTTTGGTTCTACGATGAATCTGTCCCATCACAAAACCATGACCTATTAAAGAGTGTTGTAATACATTATCCATTACTTCATTCAGTGACCAAGTTAAACCATCCAAGACCCCCGTTTCAAATTGCTCAATTTCCCGCAGTTCGTTCACAAAGCCATCTACCAATACGTTGACATCTTCGGAATCAAAAAATTGCCAAACTTTATTCAACGGGGAATGATCGAAAGGAAGCTGTTCTTTTACATGAAGCGGTTTGAACAGCGTTGCTTTTGTCGTATTCAGATGCTGTTCCACAGATTGAAACTGAGTATTATAATTTCTTCTAAAATAATCCATAATGCCCGCAAAGGGAACGCCCGCGTTCGGAAAAATGCTTTTAACTTTTCCAAAATCTAATAACACTTGATTTCGATGTTGTAACTCGTCCAGTTTTTCAATAAAATGGGTTGCTACTGTTAATTTATTCAAATTATTGAAAATCAACCCATTATTTTCCAAACGCGTTATATCCTTAGAAATTTTTGCCATTTTATAAAGTTTTTTGAGTTCAATAAAATTATTAATCGTAAACGATTGACAATTATAATTTTATATCATATTAGATATTTACTTGGTAGGTTTCCGCACAATGCCCCACTGCCCATTAATACACACAGGAATCGCGCCACTCGCGCAATCGCCCGCATCCGAAAAGCGCAACGGAATCACTTCCGCGCCCGTCGCATCAATAAAACCAAACCGATATTTAAACCGAACCCGCGCCAATCCTTCCGAAAAAGAATCCGCCTCGTCATACTTCAATGCAACCACTTCCACCCCTTTTTTGTTCACAAAACCGTGAAAATCATTGAGTTCCACCGCCGCCAAACCCTCTTTAAAAGGCGTAATGACATCATATTTCAACGGCACGAGCCATTTTCCACTCCCGTCCATCGCCCCCATTTTGCCTTTTGAACGGATATACGCCACCCCATTCGTAAACAAAGACACCATATCATATTGCGGCGCGGCAATTTCCGCCCCATCCTTTCGGAGGCATCCCCACTTGCCTTTCAACCCAATACGCATAACGCCTTCCGATAATGTATCAATCCAATGATACTTTATCGGCACAATCAATTTCCCACTGCGGTCTATCAAACCCCACCGATGATTCAGCATCACCCGCGCAACACCGCCTTGAAACGGCAACACTGCATCATATTGACATTTTACTAATTCTTGTTTTACACCAATGAAACCCCATTTTTTACCAATCCGAACGGGCGCGTACCCCTCCGACAAAGGCAACACATCGCTAAACCACAATTTCGTCAACGCTTCATTTTTGATATTAATAAAAACGCGCTTATCATCCGTCTTCATCACAGCCGCCACCCCATTGGAAAAATGATTCACCTCTTTATACTTTAACGGAATCACTTCTACCCCTTTTGCATTCACAAAACCCCACAAATTGTTTTTTTTCACCCCTGCAACCCCTTCCCAAAACGCGCCCACCGCCTCATAAATCGGACTAATCAACTCCGTCCCATACCGACTCACAAAACCCCATTTCCCATTCAACAGGATTTCAAACATTCCGTTTTGAAATTTTCCAATAAAATCGTATTTCAAAAGCGTCAATTCTTTAATATTTTTGTTGCCGACGGCTATTAAACCCCATTTTTGCCCAATCCGCACTTTCGCAATCGAACTATCGACCATCCGAATTTCAGCATATCGCGGCGGACAAATCTCTTGACCCTCCGTGTTGACAAACCCAGAAAGCCCATTTTGATGCACTTTCGCCCGCCCGCGTTCAAACGTACCAATTCCATCATATTTGACAGGAATGACATCTGTTCCCATCAGGGTCGTCAAACCCCATTTGTTATGAAACATTTTGCGAACATATCCATCTTTGAGAATCAATAAATTATCTAATTTTAAGACAGGTTGAACCGTCCAATTTAAATCTGGAATTTTAACAGTTCCGCCAAAAAAAGCAGTATCTGTATCGAAAAAAATGTCAAAACTATCTTTGCCAAATTTTATATGGGCGGGCGCGTAGCGGCGCGTCGAAGGTTGCGCCATGCCCAAAAATGGAATACACAGCATCCAAAAGGTTAAGGTTGATTTGTTCATTGCTTTTGATTTTAAACCGAACAAAGGATATTTATTATATTTTCAAAACAGATAACATTTCCAATGCTAACAAATAAACTTTTGTTTGCATAATATTTGGAAAAATTTGATTTGGATGAGTGTCCGCATTTTTAGCATTTTCCATTGCTTGCGCAATTTTAGTACAAAACGTATCCCGATTGTATCCTGTGGACACCTTTTGATGTAATAAATTTTTAAGATTCGTTTCATTCACATTAATTTCTGAACACAAATGATACAATAACCAAACTTCAAAAGATGGATTGCTAATTGCAATATGCCATTGCTTTGAAATTTGCGTTGCATGAATTAAATCTTCTAAGTGTTCTCGCTTCCATCTATCCACATCTAAAACAAACCAAAGCATATCTCCTTGATTTTCAATCCATTCTCCCTTTTCTTTAAACTTATCTAAACGCTCCAAAAAATGTTTTGGCGCAGAAGCATTTGCTTCACGTGGCACAATTTTAACTTGAATTCGTTGATTTTGCTCGTTGAAAAAGGAAAAATATTCATCTTCGCGCTCGCCTTCTGCCACAATTACAAATAATCGGCAATCTCGGTGCGGATTTCCTTTCTTATAACTTCGTTGCTTCATTGCCTTTCCAATTTAAATCTTTGAAATTACCTAAAAACGGAATTGCCCCAAAACGACCGTTCAAATATCCTTTTCTAATATCTAAATCATATCTAATATCAAAATCACTCATCGGATATAATTTTGTCGCCCCTTCGTTATTTTTTTCGACCAACCAAATTTCATCTTGTCGCAACATATTTTGGTCTAATAAATTCGATTCATGGGTTGTAAAAACCAGTTGTCCTTTTGTTTCGTGATTTTCCGAAAATTTTTCCAACAATTTTTTTAATAAATAAGGGTGAATACTGCGGTCTATTTCGTCAATAAAAACGGTACAAGGCTCGTTCAAAACAAAATAAAAAGCGGTGAGTAAATCTAATAACCGAATCGTGCCATCCGACTCTTCCTTTGTTTGAAAAATAATATTTTGCTCAAATGTATTTTTATGATACATAATTAATTTTTTAATCCAATATTCGTTATCTTCTTTGATTGCCATGGTATCATGATTGCTTTTCTCCAAATTAAAAAAATCGGATAAGTAAATTTGAGATTTGAGATTCAATTCTTGCTTCAATTGTTCACTCATATCTTGAAAATTATCCCCAAAAAAACGTTCAAATGAAACTTTTTGCAATTCAAAATCAGCAACCCCTGTATGAAATTGTTTAACAAATTGTTTGACAAATTGGAAAATATTGGCATCGTTTAACATCACTTTCATTAATGAATAATCGGGGCGAACGAAACGCAAACAGGAAGTAAACCATTCATAACCCATTTTAACCATATCAAAACCTTCTTTCGCTTGGGATAATTGCCATAGTAAACTTACATTGTCTTTTAAAATCTCTTTTTCATATAATTCAATTCTGTATTTATCTTGTGCTGTTTTTTGATATTTTTCATTAAATTCGATTTTTATTTGATTTTCAATTGATTTTCTATTGAAAATCAATTCATTGTCTTGTGCAGTATGTGTGATGTAAAGTGCTTCTTCCAATATTTTGTATTGATGAATTTTTATTTCATATAAAAACATATTATGATGATGGATAAATTCTATTTCAAAACAAGTCGGTTTTTCAAAATAGGCTTTATCTAATCTAAATTTTCGGACAGGTTCATGCACCAAAAATATTGTTTTAGACACCACTAAATTGCGCAATGCTGTCAACGAGTTAATCAAATTGGATTTCCCTGCCCCGTTCGCCCCATAAATTGCCGCCATTTTAAGCAGTTCTAAATTATTTTGTTCATAGACATGATGCTTCAACCGACGCGGCGCGCCCGTCAACATATTAAATTCAGTTTCATCTTTGAATGATAGATAATTCTCTACAACAAATCGAATAAGCATGATATTGGATTTATTAAAACGTTTATTACTCTTATTTTAATCAAAAAACGCTTTATTAAGGTTAAAAGTTGTAAAAATAAAAATTTTAAGAGAAAAAAACGTTTTATGTGTGGCAAACTGTTGGTAATTTGCCACACCTCATACCTCTATGATTCACTAAAAAGGTCACTCACCTCCTCATTTTCGGGCGAAACGAGCGAAACATTCATCCATTTTTGGTCACTCAACTTATTGCCTAACGCTTTCCAACCTTTTACTTCCGCCAAATCATCCAAATTTACAATCCCATCCACTTTCTTAGAACCCACCCGCATCGAATATTGAATTTTTTGATTCGGCTCGAACGATGCAATTAATAATTGCGTTTTTTTATGTTCCGTTACAAAAAGAAATCGTTCATTTGTCTTCAATGTCTCAATTTTAAACCGTTTTGCCATCGTACATTCTTTATTGCCCTCAAAATAAATCGCTCCAATCACGCCCTCCACATCCCATTTTCCAATAAAGCATAAAGGATTGATTTCAAAATATTTATTAATTTCAGGTTCACAAATTTCATACGTACCATCTTTGTAAATCGCTAAAATTTTATCGCCTGTATCAAATTCGCCCAAATATTGACCGCGTTCATCGGTATTTAATTTCCCACTAACGCTGTCCATCCAAATTTTCTTTGCCCCAATCGTTGATTTACCTGCCTCTTTTTGCGTCACGCGCCGCACAGGATATTTGGAAACAATATTGCCATGCGCCGTCCGACCTTTGATTGCCAAATCTGCAAAATCATAAGCAAATATTTTTTTAGTCGCCGTCGATGCTTGCGACAAACCAATTTCGACAATTTCCGATTCCGAATTTGGGTTTGAAGTGAAATAAAGGACGCGTGAATTCGGATTCCCTTGCGTCAAATCATATTCCGTATTCCGCGTAATCGCTGTTACATTAAATCGTTTTGCATACGTAATCCCCGTCTTTCCATCCAAATACAACAAATTATACGTCGTTCGCTCATCGCCTTTCCGCCAAACCGCAACGTGCAATAAATCTTTTCCCACAAAAAGTTTTTCCGCTACTTTCACTACTTGAAATTTGCCATCCTTCCGAAACACGATTACATCATCTATGTCCGAACAATCGCTGATAAAATCGTCCTTTTTCAACCCAAAACCGATGAACCCTTCCTTCAAATTTGCATACAATTTGGCATTGTTCGCAACGACTTCCGCCGCTTGAATATTGTCAAAAACCCGAATTTCCGTTTTGCGCTCGCGCCCTTTGCCATACTTTTTTAACAAGCCTTCAAAATATTGAATCGAATAATTATTTAAATGATCCAAATTAAATTTTACTTGGTCGTATTCATTTTGTAATTTTGCAAGGTACTCATCGACTGCAAACGAATTATATTTTGAAATGCGTTTGATTTTAATCTCCGTCAAACGCGCTACATCCTGGTCATTGACGGCTCGAAACAAACGAACTCGTTTATCATTCATGCGCGGTTTCTCCTCTAACGGCACCACATATTTTTTCAATTGCGTGGGAATAATTTCTAATACTTGTTCCCAATTTTCCGCCGTTTCGATTTTATGATAAATCCGATTTTCAATAAAAAGCTTCTCCAACGAGGCAAAATGCATCAATTCTTCCAATTCACCGCGCCGAATTTCCAACTCGCGCCGCAATAATTCTTTGGTTTGAAAGGTGCAACGGGTCAAAATGTCATGCACATCCAAAAAATGAGGACGGTCTTCCACGATAATACAAGCATTCGGCGAAATGCTCATTTCACAATCCGTGAACGCATACAGCGCGTCCAACGTCACATCAGGCGACGTACCGGGCATCAATTCTATCCCAATTTCAACTTGCGCCGCCGTATTATCCACGACTTTTTTGATTTTAATTTTACCTTTATCCGCCGCTTTTAAAATGCTTTCAATCAAATCTCCTGTCGTCGTCCCATAAGGTAACTCATTGATTATCAACGATTTCTTATCTTTTGAAATCTCCATTTTCGCCCGAACCCGCACTTTTCCACCCCGTTTTCCCGCATTATAATTCGAGACATCCACCATACCGCCCGTCCGAAAATCGGGCAACAAACTCGGCGATTGCCCCCGCAAAATCGCAATACTGCCCTCAATCAACTCGATAAAATTATGCGGCAAAATCTTGGTACTCAACCCGACCGCAATCCCTTCCACCCCATGCGCCAATAATAACGGAAATTTCACAGGCAAAGCCACTGGTTCTTTTTTGCGCCCGTCGTAAGAAAGCTGCCAAATGGTCGTTTGCGCATTGAAAACCACTTCGAGGGCAAACTTCGTCAGCCGCGCCTCAATGTACCGCGCCGCCGCCGCACTATCGCCCGTCCGCACATCGCCCCAGTTGCCCTGACAGTCAATCAACAAATCTTTCTGCCCCATATTCACCAACGCGTCCGTAATCGAAGCATCGCCGTGCGGGTGAAATTGCATGGTTTGCCCAATAACATTTGCCACTTTGTGAAATCTGCCATCATCCATTTCGCGCAGCGCGTGCAAAATGCGCCGTTGAACGGGTTTCAAGCCGTCCTCAACCGCAGGCACAGCCCGTTCCAAAATGACGTAAGACGCATAATCCAAGAAATAATCTTGATACATGTGGTTGAGCGAGATAATTTTATCTTCGTTTTCCCTAATACTCGGTGCGACCATATTTTGATTTTAGCTTTTATTTTAGTGCAAAGGTACATTTTTTTTCAAAAAAACAACAAACTTTTTGTTAAAAAAATAAAAATCTAACAAGTTTTAAAAAACTTGTTAGATTTGTTCTACGTGGAACGCTGCACCTAACAGGTTTTTAAAACCTGTTAGGTGTAGCGTTATTCCAAGTCTTTTAATTTCTCTAAAATCCAATCTCGAGACGCGGTTGTATTCGCTTCTAAAACTTCTTGTTTTAATTGCTCTACTGCTTTTTTATCGCCCGGCATAATTTTAGTCATCCGTTTGACGAATTTGATGAGGTACAAATATGCCAAACGCCGATTTTCTGCAATGTCTTTATGCCGATTCAAATACGTTTGAAAACTCTTCAAAATGGAATCCAAAGCTTCAAATTCATCTTTTTCATAATAGATAATGGTCAACATGGTTTTAGAACCCAAAGAATACGTTAAATCTTGATATTCAACAGATTGTAATAAATTTTGAACCTTATCGTATTGCTTTCGATTGAAATAAACATTCGCTAAATTATAAGAAACCGCACTTTCGCGCAATTCTTTTGGCAATTTATGCTGATATTCCTTAATGAAATTTTCAGTCCAATTATACTCGCCCAAACGATTCGCAATCAAAACCACATTCTTAAAATGCCAAGGCGATAATTCCATCGTCGGCGTTCCGTAAAACAAAATTTCTTTTTTTAATAAAATTTTATACAAATCATGGAAAACATTTAAAAACATCTTGTCGTTTTTGTTCACCCGTTTCGTGCAATAATTGAGTGCAGAAATATACATTTTATATAATTCGTCAGGCGCGAAACGACTGTGGTGCTTGTCCAATAAATCAATCAATTTGAAATAATGAGCCGTATTTTCAGTATCGGTTTGGGTCAATAAAATATGGTAATAAATTGCAATAACAGGCACTTCTTCATACCGAGCTTTGTATTTTTCGATATGAGCAATGATTTCATCAATAAATAATAATTTATAATCATGCGAAATCAAAGTTTTGTGGCTTAAAACCGTGCAATAAGAACGCAATTTTTCCGTCAAGTAGAAATGGTCTAAATGATTGATCATTTCTTCAATATTCGTTTTGTCGCCTCGATTTAATTCCGATTCGTGCATCTCATAGAAGTTTTTTTCTAATAAAAACTTTCCATAATAATATTCCGCATTTTTGTAAGGTTGTTGTTTGGAAGCCAATTGCGCTTGCCGAACGCAGGTTAAATATAATTTATCCAATCTTTTTTTGCTGACCGCTTCCAAAAGATAGGCAGCTTGTTGCACGTCCGCATGGTCATAAACCTGTTGTGCTAAAAAATTTTCCACTAATTCCAATAAATCAGAACATAATTTTCGGAAACGGGTGTCATTATAGGGTTCATATTCAAATAAAATGCGCCAAATCTCACATTTATCCAAATCTTGTTTGTCTTGAAAGGCGACATTGCCATAACGTTGCCCGATAGCTGTGGTTGCAAGATGCTGTACAGGCGAATTTGTATGAACATTTGAATTAATATGCCTAATTAAATATTCAAAAAAAGTAGTCAATGATTCATTGACATTGAAATAGGGAGATTGCACATATTTTCGCAATCGATTTTGTTCAATTTTATCAAATTTAGATAAAATCGTGTATAGCTTTCCAGTTATCATAGCGTTGAAAAAAATAATGTTTGTTTTTGAGCAGAATCCTAACCTAAACGCGTTATATTGTGTAGAACGCGGTTCAAAATTATATTTCTTTTATGATATTTTTTTAAAATTCACTTTTAATAAACACATTTAATTATTTAGTTTTTTAATATGCTAATTATCACAGATTTATATTCCCAAAAAATACTTATCCGATATTTAAAAATGTTTCAAAAAACACCTATCAATATATTTTTTAAATATAGTAAAATAAAACATCCGTTCTTTGTGTCAAAATTACTGCATTATGAATATCACTACTCATTTAAAAAAGTATATATGGATTCCGGTATGTGTGGGTGCGGCGTTTCGTGTGCAGGCTCAAATGGCTAATCCCTACAACAAGAACATATTAATTAATAGTCGATTGGATTACGCGCAACCCGCGTCGAACGTACAAACTTTGGTCTATCCCTCACACGGATTGCTCCAAACGCAGATTAATAATAAGCAACTGAATTTGATTTATACACCGAACCTTGATTTTATAGGGCAAGATAAATTTAAAATTGTAGCTGCTAACGGAAGTAACGATACGATAAACTTTAATGTCAATGTAACCAAAGGTACTATTACGGCAAAAGATGATTATGTATTAACAACTGAAAATCAATCAGTTACAATCAATGTTTTGCAAAATGATATTTCCTTAGCCAACGCGCCAACGCTAAATGCTTTGCCCTTAGTGAATTTTGGAACGGCTTATATTGAAAACAATCAAATTCGGTTTATCCCTAAAGCGGGATTTACAGGCACTGCGCATGTGCAATATTCGACTTGTAATGAGTTGAATCAATGTGCGACAGGTCAATTGCACGTTCGAGTCGCGCCAAAAACTTTGCCTACTTCAACGGTTTCCAAAGTTTTCACGACCAACGGACGTAAAATCATTGTTACATTACCTGCGACGGATTTTTCGGTGCAAACGCCACCTTCATCGGGTGCGTTGCGAGCGATACAAGCAGGTATTTTTGAATATACTCCGACTGCAAATTTCGTAGGCACAGACCAAATGACATTTCAACAGTCGGCAAACGGTGCAACCAAAATACATATTGTGCAAGCGGAGGTTTTATCGGCGCAGACCCCCCGCGCCCTCCGTGACGATTATGCTTATACGTCAGGCAGTCGCGCTGTTACGATACCTGTTTTACAAAACGATGGTAGCAGTGCGACAACGCTGACAGGGCTTTCAGACGTAAAAGGC
Organism: Bacteroidota bacterium; assembly: GCA_039795795.1. GTDB lineage: Bacteria > Bacteroidota > Bacteroidia > Chitinophagales > Saprospiraceae > JAAFJT01. The sequence goes on from JBDKKX010000002.1 coordinate 11,470, forward strand.
GGTACTGCAACGATTAATGCAGCACAAAATGCAGTTATATTTTCGCCTGACCCGAATTTTTCGGGCGATGCGGGGTTCAAATATGCTGTACAAGGTAGTTCGGAAACGGCTGCTGCACATGTTTTAAGGTCGGATTTCGCGCCGATAGCACCTGCTTTTCGGTTGAAAGCGGCGGCGGGAGTACCTTTGGTTTTGAATTATACGGTGCCGATTGACGATTATTCCTTTGATGTAGTGGGTCCCGCAGGTCACGGCAGGGTGGAATATTTTGATACTTTTAATGGGCAATTGGGTGGCGAACCTGTACAAGGCAATCATTTGTTGGTTTATACGCCAAATTTTAATGCAGAATTAGATAGATTTTCAATCAATTATTGCGTAGATGCCGCTTGTGAAGCCGTTCAATTGACGGTTGATATTGCGAATGTGAATCATATTTCTTGTGTAGGCGATTGCGTATGGGCGGGCGATGCGAATGCGGATGGTACGGTGGATATGGCAGATATATTAACAATTGCTAAAGCGATGGGCGAAAAAGGAACGGCTCGGATGGAAAATGAGCAAGTTTGGCTGCCTCAAAAAGCGAGCAATTGGACGCAAAAAGGGGATAATGGCAACAATCTAAAACATGCAGATACGAATGGAGATGGTATTATTACCACCGCCGATACAGTTGCAGTGAGTCGGTTTTGGGGTCAAAAACGGGCGATTGTTGCGCAAAATGAAGGTTTTACCATTGATAATTTGGAATTAACGGCGATTCCTGCTCAAAGTAGCTTGCATGCTGGCGACACCTTATTATTATATTTAAGTGTTCCGAATACCGCTTTGAACGCCGCAGGGTATCAATTTACATTAGGTTATAATGCGTCTTGGGTGAAGCCCGCTTCTTTGTCGGTCGAATTTGCGAATCAATGGATGAATGACGATGCGGCTGCCTTAGGATTTTATCGGACTTCGGGGCAACAAATCGAAGTTGGTTTTGGGCTTGCGGGGGCGCGGACGGCGAGTGGGCGCGGTACGGTCGGTATTTTGCGCGGTATTATTGAAGAGGATGTTACTTGTTGTGCCAAAACGAGTCGATATAAAGTAGAACTAAATTTTAAAAACGCATGGTTGCAAACGGAGTCGGGAGTGCGTCTCAAACTCAAAACGAATAATGTTACGATTCCTATAATAGAAAAGCCAAAACCATATTTGATTGATAATCAATTGGCTGTATTCCCGAATCCTGCAACTGATGAGTTACATGTTTATTTGGATGATGAAACGAATTTTATTTCAGAAATCACCCTTTTTAATTTGACAGGGCAAGCAATTGTCCAACAACAAGATTTAAAAACGCGGCTTATTGATTTGAAAACCAATGAGTTAAGAACAGGTATGTACTTGTTGCGCGCTAAAACAACGACTGGTTATTTGACGAAAAAAATTAATATAGCGAAGTAATTCGCGAAAGGAATAGATTTCCCGAAACCGATTTCCCCAGAGATCGGCGAATTATAATCCTCCAGCCCAGTCGCAAGACTGGGCTTCTTTTTTTTAAAAAAATTAAATTTGTTATTTTTGCAAATATAGTTATTTTAAAAAAAATATTTATGAATTAAAAAAATATTGTTTTGTTTTTAGTTAAAACACTTGACAAGATAACCAATTTAGGGTAATTTTGTCGCATTATTCGATTGGTGTCGAAATCATTACAAACCTACATTATGAGCAAAACTAAATCCAGCGCGCTGCCTAAAAAGGCGGTGAAGCCCAAAGCCAAACGCAAAGGCTTTGATAATGACCATGATTCTTTCCTACGGGGCGTTTTGGGCATTATGTTGTTCGTGCGGCGGAAATTAGAATATATTCTGCCGAACAATATTCGTCCTTTTTGCGATTTGGACTCGCTGAAACCTGCTGCGGAAACGGCTGTTGATGGCAAATTGCGTTATTTAGCGTCGGATTGCATCTATGAGTGTGCTTTGCAACAGCGCGAATTGCCTGAACCGTATCGTTCTCAAACGGATTTTCCAAACATGCGTTTCTGTTTTTTGATAGAAAGCAAGAGCGCGCCGCCTGCGGAACCGATTGATTTTCAAATTGAGGATTATCGCAAAGCAATTTGGAGTAAGGATTTGAAAAATAATCAATTTATGGGACTTGTCTTGCCGATTTTGATTTACAATGGCAAATACGCTTGGAATAAACAAAAAGTGTATGATTATTTTAAAAAGCATTTGCCGCCCTCTTTATTAGCATATATTCCGAATCCACTTTATTTAGTGCTTGATTTGCATGCTATTACGGATAATGAAATTACGTCATTAGTTGAATTAGGAGCTTTGCGGAGTGTTTTTTTAGCGTTAAAACATGGACACGACCCAGATTATTTTAAAAAAGAAATCCCAAATTTGTTTAATTTTGCGATAGAAGATGCAGATTTGGGTAATGCAACGCCTTTAACGCCGAAATATTTATTGCAAGAATTTTTAAAGTTATTGTCTTCTTATGTTCAGCGGCGCGCTAAATTGTCTGAGGACGAAGTGATTGAAACAATTTTAGAATCAAAAAATGCAGTCATGAAAACAAAAGTTAGAACTATTTTTGATGTCTTTCAAGAAAAAGGCATGGAGGAAGGGCTTGAAAAAGGACTTGAAAAAGGTATCGCTATTGGCGAAGCTAAAAGTGAGGACAGAATCAAGCAGGCAGAGGCAAAAGTCAAAGAAACGGAGGCGAAAGCCAAAGAAACGGAGGCGAAAGCCAAAGAAACGGAGGCGAAAGCCAAAGAAACAGAGGCAAAAGCCAAAGAAACAGAGGCGAAAGCCAAAGAAACGGAGGCAAAATTGCGTGAAATTGTCAAGTTGTTGATGATAACCACCGCAATGACGGATGAGCAGTTGGTCAAACAATTTAAATTGCCTGTCGCATTGGTCACACAATTGCGCCATGAAATCGCTAATAAGCCATAAAATTGGGTTAAATCGGGATTGAATGTTAAGAATTAAGGGGATACATTAGTTCTTAACATTCAATTGCTTGCTATTTACGTTAAAAATAGGTTGCCAATCCAAATTGAATTATGCCTGTTTTGGTAGCAGGATTGCCTAACAAATCGTGTTGTCTTTGATGCCGATAATTGAAACGAATCACCGTCGTTCCAACAGGTCGAAAAGCGATGGAAGGCGTGATACTCCATTGGTCATCCGCAATCTTGCTGCCTGTTTCCTTGAACTTGCCTTGATTGTAATCCACGTATTCGCCGCGCAGCCCTATATTTAATTGTGCTTTATCCCAATAAAACATTTTTTGTTTTAAAATTGTTCCAACAATATCCACAAAAACGCCAAACTGCTGTTTACCATAACTTTGTGTATAGGTCGAAGGCACATCCACATATACTTTGGCGGCTTCGCCCGTGATTTGCAACAGATTTTGAAACAAATTGGTATTAAAATCTAATGCAACAATACTTACACGTCGTTTGGCATCTAAAATCAACCCTTCGGATTTCCATTTATTAAAAATACCTGTCATACAAGAAAGCCCAATTTCACCCCATTTTCGATGTCGAATTGCTGCTTTACCTGTAAAAGTGGGCAAGCCACTATTGCTTTTTTCAAATTTATCAGGGTCGGATTTTCCTGCATCCAAGTTCGTCCGATTCGACGCATTAGAAATAATTTTATCATTAAAGCCATTTGTCAAATAGGCTTCATAACCCATAATCCATTGATTTACAAAGTGTTTCCCATGTAAACCGAGTCCAATATTGGATAAAGTAGTTGGAATAATGCCTGTTGCCATCAACGGTCTATCGATAAAATCCCAGCGCGGACTGTCGTGATTTTGATTGAAACTGCCTATCGGGTTCAATAAAATGCCCGCCCGCAGGTTCAACAAAGGATGAAAGGTTATATCCGTTATCGCACTTTCGATGTTAATCTCTTTCGTCCCGTCTTCAAACTCTATTTCGGACATAAATTTGATTTTTTGCGCCACCGTCGAGGAGAAAAAAAGCGTCATCCGCCGAAATTGAAACGCATAACCGTCGTCGGAAACACCGTTTGTTTGCGCATATTGTGTATTCGCTTCCACATAACCGCCTATCGCAAGCGGCAATTTCGATGCTTGTAAAAAGGGGCGATTGTACAATGCATCCATATTCAAAGCAGGTGTTGTATCTGCTTCAATTCTTTGAATACCAACAATTTGTGCTCCGCAAATATTTGTAATAAATAATAAAATAGGTATGATTCGTTTCACCGTTTGGAAGGTTTGCAACCTTCCAAACGGTATTTTATACAACGGTATTTTATACAATGGTAGTTTATACAATGGTAGTTTATACAACGGTGTTTTACAAATGGATATAAATATTTTCATTATCTGTTGAAGTTTTAAAATAAGATAAATTGCGGGTTGCAGGTGGGTTTTGCACAACACCTTCGTTTGAAAATTCGCTGCCATGACAAGGGCAAACTAAAAAATCGCCTTGTGGATTCAATTCGCAACTTCGATGCGTGCACTCCATCAACAAAGCGGAATAGGTTTGTTCAGTTTGTTTTCGGACGTAAATTGGAAAACGAAATTTGTCATTTCGGACTAATACATATTTTCTTTCAATATGCTTATCCTTTTGAATATAAGAGAATTCTGTTTTTTTAAGAACGATTTTGCGGTCTTGCAAAATCGTTTGTGCGACGTACTCAGGACTCACGCAACCTTCCAACATCGTTAGAACAGAACCGCCCAGACAGGCAAATCCACAAGTTTTGATAAACGTTTTTCTATCCATCACAAGGATTTTAAAAATTGAAGGAGATTTGTTTTGTCTTGCGGATTCAAATTGACATATTTATTTTTACTATTTGTAGCTTCCCCGCCGTGCATTTCAATTGCCTGTTCGATGCTGCGCGCCCTGCCGTCGTGCAGCAAAAAATAATTGCCCCCTTGCGAAATCGGCGATAAACCCAAACCCCAAAGTGGAGGCGTACGCCATTCGCTTGCCAAAGCACTGCCTTCGGTGTAATGGTCGTTTAAACCATCACCCATGTCGTGCAATAAGAGGTCGGTGTAAGGGTGGAAAGTTTGATTAGAAAGGGCTGCGACAGGCGAATCACCTGTTTGTAAAGTTTCTTTGTGACAATCATTACAACCTATTTTCATAAATAATTGATTGCCAATCAATACGTTAGCATCATTTGGCGTTCGTTGAATCGGCGTTTGTAAGGTTTGCAGGTAGAACACAATTTTTTGAATATTGGTGGCACTTACTTCAGGGTCAAGCTCTAAATGCGTGTAAGGGTCTTTGGGTTCAAAAATGGAAGTTACCCCCATATCTTGATTAAAAGCGTTTGCTGTTTGTTGTAACAAGTCGTACACGCTCGCTTTTTTGCCAAAACGACAGATATATTTGCCCTTTTGAACGATGGCGTTCGTTTTTGGAATAACATATTTTGGTATATGATTCCAATTCGGAATGCCTGAAATACCATCTCCATTCACATCGTTTGGGTCGGACATCGCCAAAATAGCTGCGTCGGAAACCAGTTCAAGGAGTCCCAAACCTGCATTTATCGGGGGCGTAAACTGTGCAGCACTCGCGCCCGCAGGCAACGTTTCGGGCTGAAAACCCGGCAAAGCTCGATTTTGCAATTGTGGCGCGCCAAGATGCAACATTTTGTTGCCAGTCGTGTCGGACTGCCCGAATCGGGTTAAGGTAGTGAAAAGGTGTCCTTTGCCTACGCCCGCATGACAACTCACGCAGCTATTCGAGACGAAAATGCTGCCAAGACCAGTTTCTGGTACATAAACTTCGTCAAATTCTGCGGCACCTTCTAAATGTTGCCGATTTTCCGCGCCTGTCAACCCGTCCAGTGGACCATCCATGACTTCATCTGCGTTGGGTAAGGCTGGAGTCAATTTTTCACAACTCGTTACAAATCCGAATATTAATAATATGAGACCGAAAACGAGCAAATGGGTTTTGTTCATCGTTCAAATTAACATTTTAAATTTCGGGGCAAAGTTAGCACTTTTATTTAGACTAAATCTAATTAATGATATTTTTTTTTAAAATCATTTTGAATGTAATCTTGTCGCTTTTTGTAACTTTGCTTATTAATATATTACTTATACAATTATCAATTTGCTCAAAGTTAAAAATCATGCAATTTAAAACCGTACTAACCTTGTGCCTCCTCTTTTTTGGGTGCATCGCGTCGGCGCAATCGTCGAAAGACCCCGTTTGGCATACGATGATTCAAGACCCGAATGTCAATTATTACCAAGCAAAGCGCGCTTATGACGATTATTGGAAAGGCAAAATGCCGCCACCCAATAAAGATAAACGACATTCAGAAGCGTATCAGGCTTATTTTAAAGGGCTTACAAAAAAAGAAAAAATAGAATATGATAGGGTGTGTTGGATGAGCAAAACCTTCCGTGATTGGATGGTCACTAACGCGGCTTGGGTGCAACCCGATGGTCATATTTTGTCGCCTACGGAACAAACCGCGATTTTAACGCGCCAACAACAAGAACTAAAAGCCATCGAACAAAAAAATGGCAAATTCTAATTTTGCCACGAATTACACGAATTTGCACGAATTATTAGTGAAAATTCGTGTGATTCGTGGCAAAATTAGGGTTTTCACGGCTCTAAACAGACTCACTACAGCATGAAAAATATTGTTTTTTTATTATTGTGCATTTCGCAATATTGTTCTGCACAATTGGCAAATTGGACAGCTTATAAACCTGATAAATTCCCAACGAATCTTTCTGGACAAATTCATGGACAAGCGCGCATTGCCCAAATGAAATTTCATCCTGCTGATGCGAATAAATTGTATGCGGTCACGCCGCAAGGGGGGTTGTTCTTCAGCAATGACCAAGCGAAAACTTGGTCGGCGGCGGCGGGGACGGATGCTTTAGCGGTGAAAACGGCTTCGATTTGCATAGACTACACCAATGACCAAATTTTATATCTCGGCGGCGGCGACCCAAATTATTATGGAAGTGGCGCGGGGATTTATAAATCGACGAATGGCGGGGCGACTTTTTCCCTTTTGACAGGCGGTTTGCCTTCCAATAAAATCGTGGTGGAAATCATCATGCACCCGACTGACCATCATATATTGGTTGCAGCAACGAGTGGCGGCATCTACAAATCGACCGATGCAGGTGTGAATTGGTCTGCGCAAACGACGACAGGGTTGCAATTTTGCGATATGAAACAGGGTTTTGGCTCTAATAACCAAATTTTATTTGCTTGCACTCGCGAAAATGAACCTAAATTATATCGTTCCACCAATTTTGGCGATACTTGGACGGTGATTTCAAGTGGTTTGACTGCGCCGACGGTCACGCCACTTCAAGCGGGTGGGCGCATTGGACTTACGCCTGCGGATGTGAATGTGGTTTATTTCGCCATGATTTCGACGGGCGGCATTGTTTACAAATCGACGGATGCGGGTTTGAGTTTCACGCAGGTGAAAGCGGGCGGCGCGCCTTATTTGACTTATTATAGCAATGACCCGACTTCAAGTTCACAAGGCGATTACAATTTTTGTATTGCGGTGGATCGTTCGGATGCCAATAAAATTTGGTTACAAGCTCATAATACATGGTATGCTTCGGATGGCGGCGCGAATTGGACGATGTTGACGCATTGGGCTTCCAAAGTGCATACCGATATGCACCAAATTGGGCAGTCGCCGTATGATGCGACGCAATTATATAGTTGCAATGATGGCGGCGTTTGGGTCAGTACCGACGGTGGTAATAATTGGACTCCTAAAAATGATGGGATTTTTGCTTTTGAAATCGGTACTTATGCGGGCAAAGGCAGTCCGACACGCCGCGATTTTATCAATATCGGTACGCAGGACAATGGGGAATTGTATGCGGACTCGACGGGTTGGTACACGATTCGCGGCGGCGACTGGTACGCGCACAATGAAATGGATTTTCGGGCAAATAGTACGATGTTGTATTACCACGAAAACGCCAAACGACGATTGCACACAGGGAGTCAAACGACTTTTGGGCTGCCGAATGCGGTGAATTATTCGACAATTGGGTTCAATCGCATGGATAATCAATTGGCTTTTGTGGCATTGACCGAGGGAATTCGGGGCGCACGTTCAAGGGATTGATTGATGAAGTGTGTTTTTACAATCGGATTTTGACGCAGGCGGAAGTCCGTGAACAAATGCACTTGGTCAAATCGACTGAAACGGCTTTGAAAGGTTATTTTCAGTTTAATGAAACGAATAATGTGATTTGGAATAAAGTGGATGCTAATTTTGCTAATTTTTCGGGTACGGCAACGCGTGCGACTTCAACTGCGCCTGTCGGTACGGGGACGAGTCAACGGATGACGGTGACAACAAGTGGTGTAAAGGATTTTGCAACCCAACATTTGAGTCTTGAATTTCCGAGTTCGGGTACGTATCCGAATGGGGAACTCGTGGTTACGGAACTCGCTAATTCGCCTGACCAAACGCCGTCGGTTGGCACTGCGTTGACGGGAAAATATTGGATTATCAATAATTATGGTACGAATAGCAGTTTTTCTGCTTTGACGAACCTTCAATTGAGCAATTTGGGCAGTTATGCGACGGGTACAGCAGCGAATTTCAAATTGTATAAACGCAGTTCGACTGCCGATGGCGCGACTTGGGGCAGCAGTCTTTGCGGGGCAACTGCTTTGACGACGGCGAATAATAATACATTGACTTTTGGTTCGAGTTGTAATATTACGAGTTTTAGCCAGATAGAAATATCGAGAGAAGGGGCTTTGGCAGTAGAATTGTTGGATTTTCGGGCGGTTTGGAAGGCGCAACAAGTGGAAATTGCTTGGAAAGTGTCGAATGAACGGGATGTAGCGCATTATGAAGTGGAACGTTCGTTTGATGGACAATCGTTTAACGCGCTTGCGACGGTGAACGCAGGGCAATTCAGCGTTTTGGATGCTGCGGCTTTTACGGGCGTTCAATATTATCGGTTGAAAATCGTGGAACGCGATGGTCATTCGACGTATTCGAGTGTTCAGTCTGTGGCGGTTCAATTAAAAAGCGATTTTCATATTTACCCGAATCCGACGAGTGATTTATTAAACGTTGAGTTCCAAAGTGCGAGTACACAAACGATTGAAATTGAATTAGTTAACGCATTGGGGCAAACGATTCAACGATATGCACAAGCAAGTGACATCGGCGAAAATCGTTTTACATTATCGATGGGTGGGCAGATTTCGGGGTTATATACGTTGCGTTTGGTACAAGGACGGCAAGTGTATATGCAGCGCGTTTGTTTGCGATAACCTTTCTTGAAGGTTCTATGTGGAACATTGGGATACTATTGAAACGCGGAGGACGCGGATTTTACAGATTTACGCGGATTTTTTTGGGATGTTTCATTTTTAGGTTACACTTTTGGATCCATTGGGATACGAATCGATGTACGGATTTCACAGATTTCACCGATTCGTACGGATTTTTAGAACCCAAATGCTTCATTTTAGGCAAAAAAAAATAAAAAAATCCGTATGAATCGGTGAAATCCGTGAAATCCGTACATCGATTCGTATCCCAATGGATCCAAAAGTGTAATCTAAAAATGAAACACCCCAAAAAATCCGCGTAAATTCGCAAAATCTGCGTCCTCCGCGTTCCAATTCGTATCAACAAAAAAATTACTTTTTGCCTTTCTTTTCTTCCGCCTGCGCGCTCCGCAAAGCCCGTGGAATTTCCACCAACGCCACAGGAATACTTGGAGACATCATCACTTCTACGCCCGATGGCACAATAATATTTTTCACCCGATTGGTTTGACCCAAATCTAAATTGGAAACGCTCAAATCCAAATGATCGACCATCGTTTCAGGCGTACATTTGATTTTCACACGGCGCATACTTTGAATCAATTTACCACCCAATTTCACCCCTGGCGATTGCCCAATCAATGTAATCGGCACTTCCAAAGTCACAGCCGCTTTTGGAGTCAATTCCAAAAAGTCAATATGCAAAATCGCTTCCGATGCAGGATGATATTGCACCGATTTAAGGATAGCGCGATGCACTTTTCCACCAATCGTCGCCTCTGCAACCTTAAAATGAGGCGTATAAATAAGGGGGCGGACATCTTTCACGGTTGTCGTGAAGTGCACATTTTCTTTACCACCATATAAAACACACGGAATCACACCGCTATTACGGTCGGCTTTAGTTCCTCTTTTGCCCAATGCGGTACGCGGAACGCCGTTGATTTGAATCACTTCCATTGTAAAAAAGCTATTACATTATGTAATTATGACAAAAATGCCTTTCCCTGAAAAAAGACGCGCAAAGGTACGCTTTTTTTTACATTTTAATAGAGTTGTGAAAAATTTCCTTAATGTTCTGCATCAATTTCATCTAAAAGTGCATTAAATTCTTTATCAGAAATATCATCCTGTTCGGATTTGTCATAAATATCGACTAAATAAATGGTGTCTGGATCCATTCGGAGGCAAGTAATGACGCGTGCACCGCCACTTTTGCCTTTATTTTTAGAAGCTATTGCCAAACGAATTTTAAACGCACCACGAGCTAAAGCAATACCTTGATTGGGATTTTCCATCAAAGACGCGCCTAAAATAGCCATTTCAGCTTTAAGTGAACGATATTTTTTGGCGAGCGTTTTGAACTGACGCTTAAAATGATTGGTTGGAATAATGTTTATCATAGTATGAAAATAATTTAATCAAGTTCTTTTAAAAATTCATTTAATGTTTGCAATTGAATTTCGCCGCGTCTATGCGCGTTCACTTCTTGGAGCGATCCCTTGATTTCTGCGAATCGTTGCGTTTTAATGGCTTCGCGTTTGGCAGCGATTTTATCGACGGATTCAGAAACTTGCGTCATATCAACCATATTCATCTGAACCAAAGCTTCCAATAACGCTTGTGCACGCGGGTCTAAAAGTTTAATGATGTAAGTCATTTGAGATAGAATTTTGGTAAGGAAATAAAACAACGCGTATTTTGTTTTGTTGCAAAAAAAATTGAAATCACGGCAATCACGCTTTTTCCGCCAATTTTTTCCCAACACAAAATATTTCCATCTTGGTAACGTTTTATTAACGTTTGCCCCCCTTTGGTTATTTTTCAAATCGTCAAACGCACAAATTATTGATTATCAATAGTTTGTGATACTGCTATTTTCAACAAAAAGGGGCAAAAATTACTTTTTTAAATCCTTTATTCAATTTAATTATAATATGAAGAAATTTTTACTGGGGTTGTTCGGCATCTTGCCGATGTTGCTGCCTGCGCAAAATCAGCCCATTAAAACCAACATTGATGCCCGCATTTATGCTGCGTACGGGCAGGAATACGTCGATAAAATCGCTCAAACGAATCCTTTTTTAATTCAATATTGGACTTTTTATTTGGATCATGCTTTTGCGTTGATGGACGCGCCTGTGGAAAAGGAACTGAATTCAAAAGAGTATCCAGTTATTAAAATTGATAATTGGCAGCATATCAATATTTTACAAGTAGAAAAAGATTTGCAATTGAAATCCAATTGGGATAAATTGAGTATTTATCGGATTCAAAATACGGAGAAATTATTAGTGTATCAACCGGGGGATACTTTTGTGCGGGAATTGAATGAGTGGCGCAAAACGCATTGATGTCATTTCCGAAAATCAGACCATTTACTATTCAAACAATGACTTTGAAATGTTAAGATATTGCCTTTTGCTCCTTCCTTTTGGAGGTTTGCTCACTCAAACTGCTGCCCAATCGTCGGTTGCCATGCGCACCGATACTATTCGGACTTGTTTTTCTAAATTCACCGATTCGGGCGATTTGAATGGTACGTATCAGCCCAATGAAAATCATACGTTGGTGCTTTGTCCGCCTGTGGGTCAGCATCCTGATTCCAATCGGTTGTCCATTTCTTTCAATAGTATTGATTTGGGCGCGGGAGATATGTTGTGTTTTTTTGATGGGATTGGCACGAACCAACCTACTTTGGGGTGTTTTAGCAACTTTTCGGGGGCGGTCAATACGTTGATTCGCGCCACTGCGCCCAATACTTCGGGTTGTATTACGGCTACTTTTAATTCCAACGCGACGGATCAACGGGCGGGTTGGGATGCAAATGTTATTTGTGATAACGCTTGTCAATCTTTTGTAGCAAAAATTGATTATTCGTCCCGTCCGATTTTGCCTGATTCTACGGGCTGGATTGATTTATGCGTCAATGAACCGTTGGTTTTAAAGGCGAAAGGGGTGTATTTGCAAAATGACAAACCGCGTCATCAATCGGATAGCACGACGCAATTTGCTTGGAGTTTTGGCGACGGTTATCCGACGACGTTGAGCCAATCTATTGAACGAAAATTCACCAAACCAGGGGGTTACATATTACAATTACAATTAACAGATATAGCGTCTAAGTGTAAAAATGTGAATTTTATCCATCAACGCATCCGCGTCGCGCCGCGACCGAATTTCCAATTGTCGAATCTTCCAACGCAAGTTTGTCCGAATACGACGGTGAATTTGAATGGTTCGTTGGGTGCGAATGGTGCTTCTCACGTTTCGGTGCAACCTGTGACGGATAGTTTTCCGATTGGTCGGCAGCGCGCAGATACGTTGGCTTTGCCCGACGGTAACGGAAAGGAATATCGAACAACGTTGCAATTTAGCGAATTTGCTCCAGGGCAAACGTTGAAAAATGCGAGTGATTTGTCCAGTATTTGTCTGAATATGGAGCATTCTTACGTCCGCGACTTGGAAATTGCGGTGATTTGCCCCAATGGACAGCGCGCTATCCTCGAAAATCATACGGTCAACTCTGGGGGGCGATGGTATTTAGGCAAACCGAATTTAGCGGATGGCGTGAATCCGACTCCCGGAAAAGGCGCAACTTATTGTTGGATTCCTGCGGCGACGCAAACTTTGCATGATTACATCGATTCCGTCGAGGCGAATGCAGCACCTGCGACGCGGACGGTGCCGCCGCATCCTGCTCGCGATTACGCGCCGTATCAATCTTTTGATAATTTGATAGGTTGTCCGATGAATGGCGATTGGGCATTGGCGGTGCGCGACTTATGGGAAGTGGATAATGGTTATATTTTTTCGTGGGCAATCAATTTCAATCGGCAAGTGTATCCTGCGGTGGAAACGTTTGTGCCACAAATCGTAAAACATTATTGGTTAGACAATCCTTTGGTTACGCAAAATAACAATGATGCGATTACCGCAGTGCCGCGCAATGGGGGAACGGCGAGTTTTAGGTATCAAGTGGTGGACGATTTCAAATGTGCGCATGATACTTCGGTGACGATTCAAGTATTGCCTTGGACGCATCCCGATTGTTACACTTGTAAACCGCATTTCAACGACGTACAAGATACGACGATTTGTAATAATACGACTGGCGCGCTTTTGAATAAAATTACGCAAGATAGTCTAAATCAATCAGTTACATTTGAAAGTTTTCCATACGCTATATTAAGTGGGGATGCAAATCCTTATTTAAATCCAATGCTTTCGCCTGTTACGATAAGTAACATAAAGCCATTAATTATAACAGATGTTTACGCGCAATTAGATTCGGTTTGTGTGGATTTGAATTCGCTGACGGCGAGTGATATGACTTTTGAATTAGCAGCACCGGGTATTGCAACGCCATTTTTATTGACGCACGCGCCTGCGGTCAGTGCGGGACGGAATTTACGGGTTTGTTTTAGTCCGAATGCGACTTCGTTTTTGGGTGCGACGACTCCTGTGCCGCCTGCGGGTACGCCTTACACGGGGGTTTATCAAATTGGGCTAGGTAAAAATGGGTGGAAAGCCTTGAATGGGGCGGATGTGAATGGAAATTGGGTTTTAAAAACCTCGGATTTGGTGGGGGAAGCGAAAGATACGGTCTTGCGTTGGTCGATTTCCTTCAAAAATCAGAATAAAATTAACTATGTTTGGACTCCTGCAACAGGACTTTCTTGTACGGACTGTCCGAATCCGACGGCGAAACCGAATGTTACGACACAATATATTGTGAATACGGTGGATAGTTTTAGGTGTAAACACAGCGATACAGTCACGGTGACGGTGACGAAACAAACGCCTGCACCTGTGGTCTATTTGGATGACATGAAAAATGGACATATATTTTTTAGTTGGAATCCGATTGCGAACGCGACGGGTTACGAAGTGAACGTGAATAATACAGGTTGGATTCCCGCGTCCGACCCTATCGCGCCCGGACATACTGTGACGGGATTGCAAAAAGATGATAAAGTGGCGATTCAAGTGCGGGCGACGATGCCTGCGGTGAATCCTTGTGGGATTGGAATTGGGACAGCGCATCAAGTTTATGGCGCGCCGTGCGAGTTGAGTTTGCGTTACGACAGCTTGCAAACGATACCGATTGCCTGTTACGGCGGCGGCACGACGATTAATTTATCGGTTTTCGGGGCAAATGCGATTCAACCGCCGACTTATACGATTGATGGCGTATCCTCAGGGACGCAAAGTCTTATTTTTACGGGGATTAAAGCGGGGAATCACTTTGCGTTAGGAGTGGACAGCGATGGTTGTCGCGATTCACTGTATTTCCATTTGGATGAGCCGCCCGCGATAAAAGTAACCTTTCAAGTCGATTCCGTCAAGTGTAATGGGACGAATACGGGGAGAATTACCACTTTGGTCCGTGGCGGGACGGGGACGATGCGTTATAATTGGAATAATAGTGCGGATACGACGGCGATTCGGGATTCTGTGCGGGTGGGAACGTATTTGGTGACGATTACAGACCAAAAAAATTGTCCTATCAATGAAACCGCACAAGTTTTTGAACCTGCTGCTTTGACAAATACATTTGGGGTGGATTCAGCTCGTTGCATGAGTAGCAACACAGGACGGGCTTGGGCAAAAGTTCGAGGAGGCGTGCGTCCTTATTTTTATACGTGGGATAATTCGGCGCGTTCGATTCAAGATACTGCGAATCAATTGATTTCCAAATGGTATCACGTTACGATAATGGATAATAAGACTTGTCTTAAAAAGGATTCGGTTTTCATACCAGAACCTGATTCGTTACAAATACGGTTGACGATGACACCGATTGCGTGTTTCAATGGTTCAACAGGACAAGCGCGGGCGAATCCAATTGGCGGTACTGCGCCATTCCAAATTCAGTGGAGCAATGGAGAATCAGGTTTATCGGCGAAAGGATTGCGCGCTTCTCGTTATGATGTGACGGTGACGGATAGTCATGGTTGCATCGAAAGCACCAGTTTCAATGTGCCTCAAAATCAAGCCTTAGTTTCAACTATAACAGTTTCAAAACCAAAGTGTTATGATGGAAATGATGGTATGGCACAAGTGAAAGCACGCGGCGGTTCTGGTTTACCAAATCAATTTATATATATTTGGGATGGGCTGGATGGCGACTCGATTGGGCGCAATTTGAAGGCAGGCGTGCATCAACTCATTGTACAAGATTTATCCTTGTGTCGGGATACGCAACGATTTACGTTGGCGCAGCCTGATTCGTTGACCTTCACGAGTTTGCGGAGTACGCCTGCTGCATGCAGTGCTTCTCCGACGGGATTAGCGGCGGTTGCGGTTGCGGGCGGTGCAGGCGGCACTTATCAATATCAATGGACGCTTCAAAATGTGCCTGTCGGTACGACGGCTTTGATTCAAAATTTGCGTTCGGGTTGGTACGTCGTCACGGTTCGGGATTCCAATAATTGCACGAAACGGGATAGTATTTTTGTGGGCGAAACGCCCGCTTTGGTTGCCGACACGATGGAAATCACGCAACCGAAATGTTTTGGGGGCAACAATGGGTCTGCTAAAATTGTGGTGCATGGAGGCGCGCCGGGTTATACTTACCGTTGGAATGACGCTTTGGCGCAAACGGGGAGTATTGCCTTAGGGTTGCGCGCTGGGAATTATGCGGTGACGGTGACAGATACGAAAGGTTGTACGAAAATTGCGAATGCAGTGGTTTCGGAGCCTGAAAAATTAGTAGCAACGGGTGGTTTTACGCCTGTTCGGTGTCGGAATGCGGCGGATGGAGAAGCGTTTCCGACCGTAGTGGGCGGTACGCGGCAATCGGGCGCGGCGACTGCCTACAATTATGAGTGGGCGCACAATAGTACATTACGGGATTCGGTCGCGACTCAATTGCGAGCAGGTTCTTATAAAGTATCGGTTCGGGATGCGAATGGCTGTTTGTCCGTAGCGACGATGACGGTTACGGAACCTGCAACGGCGGTCACTTCGACGGCAGTGCAAACGGTGAAAGGTTGTCATCGTTCCTACTCGGGGGAAGCGCGGGTGACTCCGAATGGCGGTTCCTCGAGTTACAGTTTCCGTTGGAGCAATAACGCGGCAACACAAGTTGCGACTGGATTTGCGGCGGGACTTCAATTTGTAACGGTGACGGATAGTCGGGGTTGTACGACGGTGGATTCGGTGAATATTCAAACGTATGATTCGATTCGAGTCTATGTTTCCAAAGTGAATCCGACTTGTTTTGGGAAATCGGATGGAATCGTTCGATTAGATTCGGTTCGGGGCGGTGTTGGCAATGGGGTTTTAGGAGCGTACGGCTATCAATGGAATACGATTCCAGTGCAAATCACGCCGACGGCATCAAATTTAGTGGGCGATAGGAGTTACACGGTGACGGTGACGGATGCCGCGAATTGTCAATCGACGGGTTCGGTGGATTTGGTTACGCCGACTAAAATTTTATTAGCGACGGAAGTGAAAAATGTATCTTGTTTTGGGTTTGCGAATGGTTCGGCGACGGTGAAAGTGATTAATGGTTTAGATAGATTTGCGTTTCGATGGGATTCTGCGGCGGGCGGTCAGACGCGGGCGCGTGCGTTGAATTTGATAGCGGGCAATTACCAAGTGACGGCGACGGACACCATAACAGGTTGTTCGGGCAATGCCGCGTTGACGATAACGCAACCTTCGAGTTTGCGGATTAATTCATCGCGGGTCACGCCGAATCTTTGTGTAGGGGATTTGTTAGGCGAGATTCAATTGCAATTGGTAGGTGGTACGCCGAAATACCATATTAAATGGTCAAATGGCGATTCCACCTCGACGATAAGTCGATTGCGTGCGGGCACATATACGGTAACAGTGAAAGATGTAAATGATTGTACCTTAATAGATTCGCTACAATTGCGGCAGCCGAATGGGATTGTAGTGATGAACGAAGTGAAGCCTGTGAAATGTTATGGCAATGCAGATGGCAGCATTACGTTGACGGCAATGGGTGGTACGCCGCCGTATCGGTACAGCACGGACGATGTGATTTACAACGGTATCAACAAATTGGTTGGTTTAAAATCGGGCGATTACAACATTTACGCGACGGATAACAACAATTGTAAATGGTTTGACCGTGTAACGGTGCCGACTCCTCCGAAATTCACGATTGAGGTGGGACCGGATAGGACAATTCTGTTAGGCGATAGTACGCGCCTGTCGGCGGATGTGCATAATGCTCGCGGCAACGTCGTATTTACATGGAAAGCCCCTTATGATAGCACATTATCGTGTAAAATCTGTCCCGCGCCGATGTCAAAACCGTTATTTACGATTTTGTACAACCTCAGCGCGAAGGATACAGCAGGTTGTATTGCGACGGATGCGTTAACGGTCTTCGTTGAAAAACCACGATTGGTTGCACTTCCAACCGCATTCACGCCGAATGGAGATACTTTTAATGATATTTTTTACGTGCATGGGCGGGACGGTCTGAAAGTGAAAGTATTTAAAATCTATGACCGTTGGGGCGAATTAGTCTTTTCGGCGGCGGATTTCAAACCGAATGACCCTGCTTACGGTTGGGATGGTAGGTTTCATGGCGAGCCGATGAATACAGGCGTTTTCGTCTGGACACTCGAAGTGCAGTATTTGGACGGCGCGACGGATGTATTTAAAGGCAATTTCACCTTGTTGAGATAATGATTTGAATTAAGAAGGAAGGCATTTTAGGAATGAAGGACAAGAATTGAAACGCGGATAACACGAATTTTACGGATTTGCACGGATTTTTTTTGAATAAATGCTGAATTTTAAGCGTAAATTCAAAAGAAAATCCGTGTAAATCCGTAAAATCTGCGTCATCTGTGTTCCCATTCGCGCCCTTAATTCCTAAAATTTCTTCCTTCCTAATTCCAAAAAACCTAAAAAAAAATGAACCGTTCCCTTTATCTTTTAATTTTCAGCTGCATAGCAGCCACTGCGATACAAGCTCAAGACCCCATCCTATCGCAATATTACGCCGCGCCTCAATATTTGAATCCCGCCATGACAGGCGTATTCAAAGGTACATGGCGATTCAACGCCAATTATCGCCAACAATGGACGAGTATTTTTTCAGACGTGCCTATCCGCACGATTCACGCGGGCGTAGATATGAAATTCAACGTGATTGCCGATGATTATTTGGCAATCGGCGTAAATTTGATGCAAGACGAAATTGGTGGTCAAGCGCGTTTGCAACAGACACGCGGTTTACTCGGCATTTCGTACATGAAGCAATTAGCGGGACGTAAATACGGAGGCAGTGACCAATATTTAATCGCCGCAGGTCAATTTGGTGCAGGTCAACACGCGCTTACTTTTGGCAACCTCTTATTTGATAGACAATATGACAGTTCATTAGTCGCGTTAAATGGGACACTTCCATCGGGCGAAGTGGAGCCGAAAACGAATATTTTTGGCGATTACAACGTCGGCTTAATGTGGTACGCCGTGTATGCGGACAACAAAAGTTTCTACGTAGGAGGCGCGCTGAACCATTTGACGAAACCGAATGTCTCTTTTTTGCAAAACAAAGACGAGCGATTGTATCGACGGTGGACGATTCATGGCGGCGGCGAATTACCATTAAACCGTTCATTAAGTTTAATGCCCTCCCTCATGTTCACCAAACAAGGTCCTTCATTGACCACTCAATTGAATACACATTTCCGCTATACGAACCACGATTGGCAGGAAGTAGCGATTCGCGCAGGCATCGGGTATCGAATCTCGCGGGGAATCGGCACAGGCTTGACGCAAGATGTAAAATTAAAACCTGTTGCGACAACGGCATCCAGCATTGTGGGTGATGCACTGATATTTTCAGCGATATTGGAAATGGAACGTTGGAATTTTGGATTTAGTTATGATGTACATACGTCCTCCATCGTTCGTCCGACGAATTATCGCGGTGCGTATGAACTTTCGCTCATCTACACCCAACCGACGTATCAACGCGTTCGCACCATTTGTCCGAAATTCTAGAATTAGGATTAAATGGGATTTTTGGGGGGATTAAATGGGATTGATTTTTTTAGATTTTTGGGATTTTTAATCCCAAAAAAATTCCAAAAATCCCAAAAAATCAATCCCATTTAATCCCCCAAAAATCCCATTTAATCCTAATTCTTAGGCATCTCACAATCAATCATCCATTTCACGCCAAAAGCATCCGTCAACATCCCAAAATACGCACCCCAAAACATCATCGTCATCGGCAAATCCACTTTGCCACCCGCCGAAAGCCCATTAAACAACCTATCCGCCTCTTCTGGATTGTCTGCCGTAATCGCAAGAGAAATATTATTTCCAAAATCCACTTTATGCCCCATACTTTCGAGCGCGTCGGTCGCCATCAACACCGTATTCGGACTAATCCGCAAAGCGATGTGCATAATTTTATCTTGTTCATGTGCAGGAATATTACCCGCTTGCGGCGTTTCGCTAAAACGTTGCAACATAGCAAATTCGCCACCAAAGACCGATTTATAGAATAGAAAAGCCGCTTCGGTGTTACCAGCGAAGTTCAAATAAGGATTAACAGAAGCCATTTTAATTGGTTTTTAAGTTATCAATTTTTGTTATAATTTCATTTATAATGCGTTGAATTTCAGTCTGTTGCTCCAAAATATCGGCTTCATGTTGAAAGTAAACCAAACGTCTATCTACATAATCGCCTGTCAAAATCGGAGATTGCACCGCTACCACAAAAGGGTGATGAAAAACGAGCATAATCTTTTCGAGCTTCATCGGACCAAAAGTAACAATGTCTTGACCATAGTAATAGCTTGGCGCATTCCATTTAATCCGTTCTACAATTTTAGGGCTTGAATGCTTAATAATCGTTCTTAATAATTGAATTTCAGCTTTTAAAGTATGATTTAAGTCATTCATATATAAATTAACTTGTTCTGCATCGCTTAATTTTGGAGCCCCGTTTTTCTTTGCCATAAGGTTAGAGGATTGCATTTAACTTATGATAATAAAGGTATGATGTTACCAAAATGGCTAATATAACCAACGGAAAACAAGTCATTCCATTCAAACCATCCACTGCCCAATGCGAAAAAAAAGCAGAAATCAAGCTAATGGCAAAACCAGCATAAGCCCATTCTTTCACACGGGCAGGCACCATCGGCAAAATCAAGGCAAGCGCGCCTAAAATTTTAAAAACATTCAACTCTATCCTAAAATAATCTGGATAGCCCAAATGCCGAATCCCTTCTTTTGCCATTTCAGTATGACCTGTGAGGGCAGGCATAACGCCTTCAAACAAGAAAATGATCCCTGTTGAAGCCCAAAAAATGATTTGTTCTCTTTTCATTTTTAAGGAATATGGTTAGAAATGTAAAAAAAATTAAATAGGAAAGCATGATTTGAATTAGGGGTGAAGGAGCGTTTTTGCTTGTCATTCCGTAGGAAACCAACGTTTCCTACG
>JBDKKX010000003.1:0-29407 GCA_039795795.1 Bacteroidota bacterium
CATTTCCAAACGCTTGAACGCGATGCGCAGAATAATCATGGGGCTTGGGATGCGAAATATCATAGCTTGTTCGATGAATTTACGAATTTGAAAAACAATCATTTGAGTTTGACTCAGTATTCTAACGAGGTCGAAAAAGAACGAGCTGTACTGCATAATGAATATGAGGGCTTGAAAATGAATCATCAAGGTTTGCAAAAGGAATATAATTTGTTGAAAAACAAGGAATTAGAATTGCAAAATCAATATGATGTGTTACAAGCCGATTTGGAAGATTCCAAAAAGAAACGGCATACGTTGGAAATTAGTTTGGATGGTTTGAAACATGAATTTGCCGATGCCCAAAAAGCAAATGCAGATTTGAATGGACAATTGACCGATTCGGAAGCGAAAAAGGTTGAGTTGGAAAAAGAAAAGGCAACTTTGACCCAAAATTATAATGGTTTGAATGAAAATTGGAATCGTTTGGTCGGAGAACATAAAAATTTGACAGGCGATTATAATGATTTGACGATTATTCATAATTCGTTAGAAGAAGATTATCAATTGTTAGCGAAAGAAAGTGACATTTTGAAATGGAAAAATGCAGATTGGGAAAAGGCACATCAGGATTTGGCACATCAACACGATGCGTTGACTCGTCAGTTCCACGATTTGGAAGCAGATCATCAACAACGAACGACGGCTTTCCACGACTTGGATCGATTGCATGAATATTTGACGGTAGAACATAATGCGTTAAAGGATGATTATCAACAAATTGGAGGGCAATATCAAGATTTGACGGCACAACATAATACGTTGAAAGCGAATTTCCACGATTTGGATACCAGACATCAAAATCGAAAATTGCTTTTCGCGGATTTGGAAAAAGCGCATCAAGATTTGACCACTCAACATAGTGGATTGAATGTCGCGGCACAAAAAATCGATACTGATTTGAATGATTGGAAGCAACGTTATCAAGACTTGGAAAAGAAACATAATGAGTATGTGGTTCATTTCCAAACGCTTGAACGCGATGCGCAGAATAATCATGGGGCTTGGGATGCGAAATATCATAGCTTGTTCGATGAATTTACGAATTTGAAAAACAATCATTTGAGTTTGACGCAGTATTCTAACGAGGTTGAAAAAGAACGGGCTACACTGCATAATGAATATGAGGGCTTGAAAATGAATCATCAAGGTTTGCAAAAGGAATATAATTTGTTGAAAAACAAGGAATTAGAATTGCAAAATCAATATGATGTGTTACAAGCCGATTTGGAAGATTCCAAAAAGAAACGGCATACGTTGGAAATTAGTTTGGATGGTTTGAAACATGAATTTGCCGATGCCCAAAAAGCAAATGCAGATTTGAATGGACAATTGACCGATTCGGAAGCTAAAAAGGTTGAGTTGGAAAAAGAAAAGGCAACTTTGACCCAAAATTATAAGGGTTTGAATGAAAATTGGAATCGTTTGGTCGGAGAACATAAAAATTTGACAGGCGATTATAATGATTTGACGATTATTCATAATTCGTTAGAAGATGACTATCAATTATTAGCGAAAGATAGCGACATCTTGAAATGGAAAAATGCAGATTGGGAAAAATCAAATCAAGATTTGACGAATCAACACGATGTGTTGGCACGACAACTTCATGATTTGGAATTGGATCATCAACAACGAACGGCTGCTTTCCACGATTTGGATCAATTGCATGAATATTTGACAGTAGAACATAATGCGTTAAAAGATGATTATCAACAACTTGAAGGGCAACATCAAGATTTGGTAGCGCAACACAATAAGTTGAAAGCGAATTTCCACGATTTAGATACCAGACATCAAAATCGAAAATTGCTTTTTGCGGATTTGGAAAAAGCACACCAAGATTTGACCACTCAACATAGTGGGCTGAATGTTGCGGCACAACAGGTGGACAATGATTTAAATGATTGGAAGCAACGTTACCAAGACTTGGAAAAGAAACATAATGAGTATGTGGTTCATTTCCAAACGCTTGAACGCGATGCGCAAAATAATCATGGGGCTTGGGATGCGAAATATCATAGCTTGTTCGATGAATTTACAAATCTTAAAACGTATCATTTGAATTTGACTAACAATTTCAATGATATAGAAAAAGAACGCGATACATTGCAAGGTGCTAACAAAGTGTTGACGGATGAAAAAGCAGGTTTGCATCATGCGATTGACGACTTGACGGGGCACCAACGGCGTTTGGTGGAAGAACGGGAAGCATTGCAAGGTGCTAACAAGGCGTTGACGGATGAAAAAGTAGGTTTGCATCATGCGATTGACGACTTGACGGGGCAACAACGGCGTTTGGCGGAAGAACGGGAAGCATTGCAAGGTGCTAACAAGGCGTTGACGGATGAAAAAATTGGTTTGCATCATGCAATTGACGACTTGACGGCAAAACAACGAGGTTTAATAGATGAACGCGATGGATTGATAAACCGATTCAATGATTTGAACGCGGCGCATCAACAATTAGCTTCAGATAGAGAACAATGGGTGAATCGTTTCAATGATTTGGAAACAAAACATCATGCGTATGTCCATGATTGGCAGACACTTGATGCAGAAGCGAAAAATAATTTGAGTGCTTGGGAGGTCAAATATAGGACGTTGGCAGGCGACCAAGAACAATTGAATCGTCAATTTGGCAATTTGCAACGCGAATATCAAGCATTGGACGGTCAGTATAATGATTTGAATAAAATCCATGATGCGTTAGAAGCTGATTATCAACAATTAGAGAAAGAAAATGATGTGTTGAAGTGGAAAACCGCAGATTGGGAAAAAGCGCATCAGGAATTGGCAATGCAACATGAGGATTTGAACAATCATGCACAAAATTTGGAAGCGCGGGACGAAAAACGAAAAGCGGCTCTTGCTGATTTAGAACGAGTGCACGAAGATTTGAAGGTGCAACATAATGTGTTAAATGCTGATTATCAACAACTTGAAGGTCAACATCAAGATTTGGCAGTTCAAAATATTTCGTTGAAAGATAATTTTGAGGATTTGAATACGCGGCATGTTCATCGAAAACTGCGTTTTGCAAACTTGGAAAAAGCACATCAAGATTTGGCGGCACAACACCAAGATTTGAGTACGCAACACCAAGTTTTGACTGTCGGGGCGCAAAATACCGATGCCGATTTGAATGAGTGGAAACAACGTTATCAATACTTGGAAAATAAACATAATGAGTATATTGCTCATTTCCAAGAACTTGAAAAGGCTGCACACGAAAATCATGGTGCTTGGGAAAATAAATATCAAGAGTTGTTTGATGAATTGAGCAATTTGAAAACCTATCATGCAAACGTCACGAACAATTTCGTGGATGCAGATGCCGAACGTGCTACTTTGAAAGAACAGTTGAATGCCGTTGAAACATCGCATAAGGATTTAAAAGATACACATGATACGTTGCAAAACACTCATAATCATAATGTTGTGTTGATGAAAACGTTGGAAAAAGCGGCGCGAGAAAATCATACTGCTTGGGAAGGTCGATTCAACGATTTGGAAAAAGCACATTTGGCGTTGGAAAATCAGTATTCTAATTTGGATGCTTCGTTCCAAGCCAAAGATGCAAATTTGGAAGCGTTGCAAAAAGCGAGCAAAGATTGGCAGGCAGAACGCATTGCGCTGCGCGGACAGTATGAAGCGTTGGAAAATGCAGCGATGGAATTGCAACGCGATTTGGAAACGCGGTACGGACGCTTGCAAGGCGAGTACGAGGAGTTGAATCAACGGTACGCGGAAGTCTCAAATGAGTACAAAACGCATCAGGTCAATTTCCAAAACCTCGAAAAAGCTACGACGGATAATCATACCGTTTGGGATACGAAGTATAATAATTTGCAATATGATTATGACATTTTGCGCGACCATTATGTGAATTTGGAAAAACAACGCGAAAGTGATAAATCAAATTGGGAAGGCAAATACAATGAATTGCAAGGACGTTATGCGGATTTGGAAGACCAACATCATACACAACTGACTGATTATCAACAAGTTCAACGGGTTAGAGCAGAAAGTCAAAATATGTGGCAGGGCAAAATCGCTGCGGTTCAAAATGATTATGATGCCTTGCGCAGTCAGTACGATGCGTTGCAAAAAGTGGCGAACGAACATCAAGCTGCTTTGCAAAAACAATATGATGCATTCCAAAAAGCAGCGAACGAGCAGCAAGCAGGTTTGCAAAAACAATACGATGCGTTGCAAAAAGAATATGAAAATCAAGGGATAAATTACCGCAACTTGGAGCATGTGCAACAAGAAGGGGTGCAAACTTGGTCGAATCGTTATAATCAATTGATGAATGAATATAATGCGTTAAGAACTGATTTTGATGCTGTTAAGCAATCTGGGGATGCTTCAGCGAAAGAATTGGCAGGGCGTTATATGCAATTGCAAAATGATTATGATGGCTTGCGCAATCGCTTGATAAATGCAGAAACTTCGGGTACAGAGGCAACGAAAATGGCTGAACGGTATCAAATGACGGTTCGAGATTTGGAAAAACGATTTGCAGACTTGTCTGATGAGTACAAAACGTTGAAAACCAAAACCGATAAGGCAGAGAAAATCAATTTAAAATTGAATGATGCACTGAAAGAATTGGAAATTTCTGGCAACCGTCAAATCGGCGGGTGGCAAGATAAATATGATCAATTGGCGTTGTCTTACGAAGCCTCTGATGCGACTGTTGCGGAATTGAGACAAGATTTGGCGGCTGTACAAGCTGCTTTGGATGCGCATAAAGCTGCCAAAGAACGAGAACTCGCTGATTATCAAGCGAAATTGCATGCAATGGAATTGAATGTGTCGAGTTTTAACACGTTGAGTCAACAGTATGAAACGGTTTTGAAAGAGCGTGATGCTTATTTGAATGAGCATCATAATTGGAAAAATCAGTATGCGAACCTCGAAAATGAATTACATCCGTTGCGGCAGCAGTTGGAGGAAACGACGACGCAGTATGGCAAAGTGAGCAATGATATTGAAGATTACAGAAAACGGTACGAGGCAACGAAAGAGGCATTGGACGAAGCGGAGGCAGACCGCGACGCTTTGACCCGCGATTATGAGCGATTGAATCAGTTTTACCTCAATGCGACCCGCAAAGATGGGGGTTTGAATGCTCGTTATGAAGGGTTGCTGACGCGGATGCGCGAATCTGAAAAGTTGATTACGAATTTGCAATTGGAATTGGAAGGTTATCGGGCGCATCCTGCGTTCAAAACGGTGAGCTTCCGTTCGGGACTTCAGCAATCTTTTGCGGATAATCCGTCGATTGCCGAATCTGTAACGACGACTCAACTGAGTGATACTGCTGCTGAAAACGAATTTTTAATGAAGTTGCGCACGTTGACTGGCAAATTAAATTTTGCAGTGATGGGTACTGCCGACGAAATGGATAAAGAAGATTTGTCTAAATTGACAGGCATGGATGAACGGATACGCCGTCGCTTGTATGCTTTGGGGATTTACACGTACCGTCAGTGGGCGAATATGAGTGCCGAAGATATGAAGTGGTTGCGAGAATATTTGAGTTTGAACCCATCTTGGGATTGGATTCAGGAAGCTCGGAACTATTTAGGTTGGAATCAAGGCGGCAAAAAAGATGATTTGAAAGTGGTGGAAGGTATCGGACCGAAAATTGAACAACTTTTATTCGCAGAAGGCATTTTTACCTTTAAACAGTTGGCGGCAACGACTCCTGAACGCATCAAAGCGATTTTGAAAGCTGCGGGACCGCGTTATCGCATTCATAATCCGACGACCTGGCCTGGTCAATCCGACATGGCGGCGAAAGGAGAGTGGGAACGCTTGAAGCAGTATCAAGATTATTTGAATGCTGGACGGGATCTGGGATAGTTGGATGAGTTGGATGAGTTGGAATTTGGATTAAATAAGATTTTTTTGGGATTAAATAGGATTGATTTTTTAGGATTTTTTTAGGATTTTGCTTTAATATTTTGAAAAATCAATCCTGTTTAATTCTAATTTTGGATTTTATTACAAACAAAACCAAATAACGGCATGGGTGCACTACGGCGTACCCGTGCTTTTTTTTTATCAAAAGAATTTTAATTTTTAAAAAAAGTATTAAATTGGCACGAATTTCTATCCAGAATTAGATTAATTACTCAAAACTTAAAAAATTGTAACTCCCAACCGATTCGTCAATGCATAACAGTTTTACATCGGAAGCATATATGTATAAAAAAATGGCCACTCGACAACATAAAAAAGTCATTTTGGTAGAAGATAATTTGGCAGATGTGGAATTAGTCAAAATATCTGTTGGAGAATTGACAATGCCCGTTGAATTAATTCACGTTGGCGATGGTCAAGAATTGCTTCGTTTTTTGAAGACAAGCACTTTTCTAAATGATATTGGAGTCATTCTCTTGGATTTAAATATGCCGAGAGTGTCGGGCTTAGACGTGCTGCGCTACATGCACAAAGACCCCGTTTTGAATAAAATTCCAGTCGTCATGTTTACCACCTCGAATAGTCGCGCTGATATTATGAAATGTTATGAATTGGGTGCTAAAGCCTTTGTTTGTAAACCTTTAGATATTAACGATTTTAACGATTCTATTCGGTCTATTGTCGAATTTTGGACTTCGGTGAATATTTTACCTGTTGTGAATTAGGTAAAATGAATGAAGAATGAAGGAAAAAAGGAATGAAGGATGTGCCCTTTATTCCTTTTTCTTTTATTTTTATAATGCCTTGTCAGCGAACTTTATTATTTATTGGGCTGTTTCGCCGTCATTTCGTATTTCAAACCTTTGTAACTTTTCAAAACTGCCTTCACAGCACCCACTGAAACAGGGGATTCTATCAATAATGGCAATTTATTGGCATCATTCGTCGCGTAAACTTTCATTTGAGAACCCTCTTTAAACACCGTTCCAGAAACGACTTGGGGACTGAATTTCATGGTATTATACTTGCCTAAATCTTTAATAGTTTTTATTTCAGTACCTAAGTATTTGACATTCAATGGGTACGTATTTTCATCCAGCAAAATTTTTACAGGAAAAGTTTGCCCTGCGCTCATGGTGGCGAAATTCATCGTCCGCGTGTAATAAATCGCAGAAATAATGTCGTGCATCGAACCTGCCAAATTTAATTTGCCTTTTGTCTCAATATCGTCCTTTGAATTGCCGCGCTCGTAATGCGCTACCTTATTTTTTTGGTCATAAGTCACAGCATCATAAAGACGATACCCACCTTCGACGATTTCGCGCACGGAACGAATGGGTAACATCGTCGTTTTATCCAAATCCGTATAATAATTGTCGCGGACTTTGAAAAACCAGTCGTAAGATGCATAACTCCGACCTACCGCCGCAATTTTAAATTTGGTATCATCGTCCGTTACCCGAAACGTAACTTCGCCCGCAGGCACCCAGACAAAATTTAAATTATAATACAATTTGTAGGTTAATTCTTCCCCGTGTTGGAAACAAATATTAGGTTGAGGCACAGATGTTTGTTCCAAAAGCAGTTTTTGGGTGGAAGTTCTTGGTGCAAAAGCCGTCAACGCGGTCAAACCTGCAAAAGCAGCCGTTTTTAAAAAATATTTTTTCATAATATTTAAGGTGCGTTTAAAGTTTTATTTTTGAAAAAATTGGTTTTTAATAGTAAGATTAAACCGAATATTGATGGTATAATTAAATTGATAATCCATAAAGTAAACGTTGCCGCTAAAATGCCGATTTCGTTGTTCATGCCTGAAGGGAATAGACTCCAAACTTTGATGGCAATCTCGCCGCGTGCTAACAATCCAAATACGGGCGGTAATGGGATACTCGTTTGAATGACGTAAATCGTTGCTATACAAGCAATTGCGTGCAACAATGGCGCATCTATTCCAAAAAAACGCAATATGAAATAGTACTGAAACGTGTAAATCAAATAACGTATCATTGCCCAACATAACGTTGTAAAGAGTTCCTTGGTTGTGTACGCTTTTAAAATTTTCGCGCTTTTGAGGACGTGACGCATGCGTAATAATTTTAATCTGCGCGCTAATGGGATAAATAAGCGAATGTTGATGAACGCAATGATAATCATGGTTATTAACGTGCAACTGCCCCAAATAATTCCGTACCACCAAATTTTTTCTATTTTCCAAAAAAGATGTAAAAAGTAGCTTAATCCGAGTAATCCAAACGAAATTAATATAATTTGTTGGGCAAAACTGCCAATTAAAGTGGCAAAAATGGTTTTTAAATGATTTTCGGGTTGCACGTATAGGATGCGTCCGCCGTAATCACCGATGCGGTTCGGGGTGAAAAGCGATAAAGTGACTCCTGTGAGGATGGATTTATAACCTTTCCAAAATGAAAAATCATTTTCGACTTTTCGGACTAAAGGCAACCATTTCCAAGTTTCGGCAACCCAATTGAAGGGCATTAAAGCAAAAGCAAGCCAGAACCATACCTTTTTGCCACTAACAATTTGTTGTTTAAATTGGTCATAGAGTTGTTCTACATGCTCGCGTTTGAAAATTTCGTAATATAAAATAGCTCCAAAAAACAGTAAAAAAATCGTTTTGAAGAGCATATTCACGTAAAAAGATTGTTTTTGAAGGAAAGTGATGAGTTTTTTCAAAATAAAAAGTTTATAAATTGGCGCAAATAAGAGTGGGTTTGTAATTTGTTTGCAAATATAAAAGGTTTTGTGGTGTTTTGTGACGTTGGATAAAATGTGGCTGTCTTAAAATGGTAAAATTTAATTTTTAGACAAAATACTATTTGGTTGTGATACGAATGGAAGTACGGATTTCACAGATTTCACGGATTAATACAGTAAAATCTGTATTAATCCGTGAAATCTGTGAAATCCGTACTTCCATTCGTATCACAACCAAATAATATTTTGTAATGTTTTGTTTTGAGACAGCTATCTTGATAACCATGCTCGCGCATCTCGTGCGGCATACGTGATGATTGCGGATGCGCCTGCTCGTTTGAACGCTGTCCAAAGTTCGATGTGTGCTAAGTTTTTTTCTATTAAATTTTCTCTCACTAACAAGTCTATGGAAGCGTATTCGCCGCTAACGTGATATATAACGATTGGTATATCAGTCTTTTGTGATAATCTAACTAAAATATCTAAGTAGGGTAACGCGGGTTTGACCATTAAAAAATCTGCCCCTTCTTGTACATCGCGCATTGAGGATGCGATGGCATCGTGTAAATTAGTTGGGTCAATTTGATAGGTTTTCCGCCCTTGCAATTTTAATGTTTTATCGGGTGTTGATTTGCAAACGTCGCGGAAAGGTCCGTAAAAATTCGAGGAAAATTTGGAGGAATAGCTCATTATACTCACAACATCATGTCCGTCAGCATCTAATATTTTACGAATTGCTTTAATGCGTCCGTCGGTCATATCGCTGGGCGCGATGCAATCCGCACCTGCTTGCGCTAAAGCCAAAGCGTATTTTGCTAAAATTTTGACCGATGCATCATTTTCCATTCGTGTTTTTTCGGGATTGAGTACGCCGCAATGTCCGTGTACCGTGTAGCTGCACAGGCATAAATCGCAGGCTAACCAAATGGAATCTCCAAAAGTTTTTTTAATATTTCGGACGACATTTTCTGCAAATTCAAAATTAAACTCATATTCAAATCGTTGATTTGGAACGGGAAAGAGTAAAAATTTGTGTACGCCGTTGGCTACGTCGTCGGCAATTTGTTGGATAATGGTTGTTTCCGTATCTGTAAAAACGCCCGACATCGACGCATTGGCGACCCGTTCGGAAATGCCTTGCTCGACAAAAATGGGTTGTATGAGGTCGCGGTGTGAAATCGTGACCGTCCCTGCTAATTCGCGCACATGCGCGCTCGCCCGTAGGCGGCGTTGGTTCATATAGAAATTCATAATTTGATTTCTCGAAACACATAGGGACATAGGAGACATAGATTATTTGTTTTTTTAACCTGTTATGTTTCCTATGTCCTTATGTGTTTGCAATTTAATATTTGGAAAAATAATGGGTGTAATGCCTTGATTTATAAATAATTCTGCGGTTTTTCCTGCGGCGCAAGCATGTATGATATGCGGTTTTAACAAATGTTTGGCAATTTGATATTGTTCAAAATTTGTCCAAAAAATGGCATCGGCAGTTTGAATTTCGTTTGAAACCCGTTTCGTTAAATTTGGAATCAGTCGATATGAAGCGGCAGTTTGATAATTGGATTGCCAATGGGCTTGCGCGCTTTCATTCGTCAATATCAAAATATTTTTTTTCAATGTATGAAATAAGGGTCGTTCAAAAACAGGATTTAAATATTCAAAACCAAAACCTTCCGCACAGCCGTTTACCCAAATCCCTTTTTGCGCTAATTGAAACCATGTTTTCGTCCCAGAAGTCCAAATCGTTTTTGATTTTAAAATATTTAATACTTTTTCATCTGTCGCGGTTCGGTGATGTGCAACGAAGATGGTTTCGACTTTTTGTAATTGATGTGTAAAATTTTCGTCTATTGTAAAATATTCATAATCAAAGAAATCGCGCATAAAATCGGTGGTTGAAACCAATTTTTTATCAATAACTAACTCCGTTAATTTGTTGTCAAAATGGAACATATCGATTGGTTTATCGCCAGATTTGCCTTTCAAAATGGAAAGGTTCATGCCTTTGAAATCCACATTCACTACTCCAAATCGTTGATGACAGCCCGCCCCGTACTGTTGCGAAAAAGCACGTTCCTTTAAAAGGTTTGACATCAAATCGGGTTGATGAATCGCGGGCAATAATGCTGCCGCCGCCGTATTCGTCGCCAAACATTCCACGAGCAACGCGCCTTGACCCGCCGCAGGAGGCACTTCGGTCATCGGCAACAACATTTTAGGCAATCCTTTTAACAAATCGGCTATCGCAGGCTCGTGTTCCAAAAGGCGATTCAAACCCGCCGCCGCTAATGCAATGCCGTCGAATTCGCCACTTCGGAGTTTGCGCAACCGCGTATCGACATTTCCACGAATATTTAAAATTTCTATTTGAATTGGCGTATCCGATAATTGGGGTAACGCTTTTTGCAAAAAAGGCGGAATTAATTCTGCTCGACGCAATGAGGACGTTCCAAGTCGAATCGGTTGTCCTTTTGTCAAGGTTTCCAGAATATTATTCCGAAAAATAATCACATCCCGAACATCATTTCGCTCAATAATGGCAACTCTAAAATTTGGGTCGGTTAATTTGTCTGCACTCACGTCTTTCATGGAGTGCACTGCAAAATCAGCACCGCCCGATTCCAAAACAGCTTCAATATCTTTGGTGAAAATATTTTTATCGCCCATCATATATAATGGTGTCGTCGTGTCCAAATCACCGCGCGACGGTTTCGACAACACGCGGACATCGGTATTCGGACTATTTTGCTCCATTAATCGTTGAGCAGTATGCCCTTGAATGAGCGAAAGTTTGGAATTGCGGCAAATAATTTTAAAACAATTTTTCATAACAAGAAATTTACACCTAACAGGTTTTTAAAACCTGTTAGGTGTAAGATTTATAGGACATTTTTTAACGCTTCTACTAATTTTTTCATCTGTTCGGGAGTATGTTTGGCGTTGATGACGATGCGCAAACACGCTTGTCCATGCGGAACCGTCGGGAAATTTATCGGTTGCAAATAAATGCCATGCGTTTTTAACAAATTGTCCGCAATTATTTTGCAACGACTGCTATTTCCAATATTTATGCGCGTGATGTGCGACGCATGACCACTAAATTCTATAAGATTTTGCGCCAACATGGTTCGAAAAAGGCGCACGTTTTCGTGAAAACGTTGTATAATTTGTGGATTATTATTCACAATTTGGATACTTTCCGTAATCGCCGCACAGGTCGCGGGCGGCAACGAACTCGTAAAAATATATCCTTCCGCATGACTCCGGATGAAATCCATCGCAACCGCGCTGCCCGCCAAAAAACCGCCAATCACCCCATACGATTTCGCAAAAGTGCCATTTAAAATGTCAATTTCGGATGTAAAACCCGTTTGTTCGACGAATCCCGCGCCATTGGTGCCGTACATCCCGACTGCATGGACTTCATCGCAGTAGGTTAACGCATGATATTTTTTTGCTATTTTAATAATCTCTTGCATTGGCGCGACCGTTCCTGACATCGAATAAACCGATTCAAAAGCAATCACTTTGGGCGCGTCTTCGGGCAAATCCTTCAAAATCGCTTCCAGATGTATCATATCATTGTGCCGAAAAACATGTTTTTGACACTTGCTCGCCCGCAAACCTTCTATCATAGATGCGTGATTTTCCTCATCTGAAACGAAAATACACCCTTTTAAATGCCGCCCAAGCGTCGTTAACGCAGTTTGATTGGCTAAATAGGCAGAATTGAAGACCAAAACTGCCTCTTTTTTAACCAATTGAGCCGTCGCTTTTTCGAGGGCGCGATGATAAGTCGTTGTGCCACTGATGTTTCGAGTGCCGCCACTGCCTGTACCCGCTTGGTCAATCGCCGCTTTCGCCGCCGCTTGAACGGCAGGATGCGTCGTTTGTCCCAAATAATCGTTGCTGCAAAAATTAATCGCTTCCGCCCGATTGCCTTGCGCATCCGTATATCGAAAAACGGGAAAATCAGCCGCAGAACGCTCTATTTCTAAAAAATAGCGGTAATTCCCTTGCGTTTTCAACGCGTCCAACTTTTGGGAAAATAATTTTTCGTAATTTAAACGTTCTTTGACGACAACTTCGATGGTTTTCATAGTATAAATTGTTTGAAATGATGAATGATAAATGATAAATGATGAATGATAAATGATGAATAATCGATTATTTATCATTCACCATTTATCATTCATCATTCCTATTTGGTTCTAAAATGACGATATATGCTGAATCCTGCGTAGATTAAAAAGATTAATCCTGCTAACACGCTTATCAAACCTGTGAAGGTGAATGCGTCTTTTAAGATTACTTGGAAAACAATTGCAAATAATAATAACGTCGGTATTTCATTCCAAAGCCGCATTTGATTGCTGCTGTATTTGAAGATTCGATTTTGTTGCTGCTTTAGAATCTGTTGTGTTGCAAGGTGATATAGATATAGAATAATTACAAATGATAGTTTTATCCACAACCATTTGGGTACTTCGGGATAGTGAAAACTGAATAATCGCCCCCCTAATAACAACGTCAACACGGCAGAAGGCGTTGTGATGCCGTACCATAATCGCTTTTGCCATGCTAAGAGGTGCGAAAGCAAAATATTTTTTTCGATTTCGCCTTTTTCATTTGCTTCGACCGCGTACACGAATAGGCGCGGTGTGTAAAATAAGCCTGCAAACCAAGTCACGACGAATATAATGTGTAATGCTTTTATATATGAATACTCCATATTTTAAGTTGTGGGCGATTGGAATTAGGATTAAATGGGATTTTTTTGGGATTAAATAGGATTGATTTTTTTTGGATTTTTAGGATTTTAATCTTACAAATCCTAAAAATCAATCCTATTTAATTTTACAAATTCCATTGAATCCTAATTCAATAGTTTACCCAATCTATGGGTTGTAAATGCTTGATTATCAATGCTTCTGCACTATCGGGTTCGGGTTGAAAATTGTATTCCCACCGAACTGTTGCAGGTAAACTCATTAAAATACTCTCAATGCGCCCTCCTGTTTTCAATCCGAAAAGCGTCCCTCTGTCGTAAACCAAATTAAATTCGGCATATCGACCGCGCCGAATTTCTTGCCATATTTTATGTTCCTCCGTATAA
The DNA here is from genome assembly GCA_039795795.1 of Bacteroidota bacterium. Classification (GTDB taxonomy): domain Bacteria; phylum Bacteroidota; class Bacteroidia; order Chitinophagales; family Saprospiraceae; genus JAAFJT01. Next base: position 13,811 of record JBDKKX010000003.1, read on the forward strand.
CTTTTTTGCGCATTTTGTTCGACAATCGGCAAATAGGCTTCCAAAAAGGCGGCTGCGTTGTTTTCCGCTAATGCCAATAATTGTTCGACTTTCAATGGTGCATTCGGACGGAGATAATCGTAAAAAATGCCTCCAACTCCGCGCATTTCGTTTCTATGTGGAATATAAAAATATGTATCACATTGATTTTTATAGGTTTCGTATAAACCCAGTTGTACGGCATCACAAGCTGCTTTTAAAGTCGTATGAAAATGTTTTACATTATCTACGTCCAAATAATAGGGGGTCAAATCAATCCCACCCCCAAACCAGCTATCCACACATTGCCCTGTGGCATCCATTAATTCAAAATATCTAAAATTGGCATGTGTTGTCGGCACAAATGGATTTTTTGGGTGCAAAACCAACGAAATCCCTGCCGCAAAAAAGTTTTCATGCGTCGTTTTGAATTGTTTTTGCATCTCGGGTGGCAATTTTCCATGCACGATGGAGGTGTTTACGCCCCCTTTTTCAAAAATATTGCCGTTGCGAATGATGCGCGTTTTGCCGCCGCCGCCGCCCACTCTGTGCCAAGCGTCTTCTTCAAAAACAGATTTTTTATCTATTTTTTCGAGTGCTTGACATATTTTATTTTGTGTTTTGTGGATGTAATTTGTAAAAGTTGTGCGAATACTGGTTTGTGAACTTATCATGGTGAAATGATGATTTTTTTTTTAACACATAGGGACATAGGACACATAGTTTTTTTTTAACACATAGGAACATAGGACACATAGATTTTTTTTTTAGTTTCGATTATTTAGGGGGTTGAAAAAAAAAAATCTATGTGCTCTTGGAATAGTTGCGGGAATTTTTTTTTAACAACTTTTGACGGTATCAATGAATCGCTGCACTTGTTCCACAGCAATATTGGGCGTAATCCCATGTCCTAAATTTGCAATATATTGCCCCCGCTTGAAGCCTGAAACCATCGTTTTCACGCGCTGTTCAAGCACTTGTGGAGATGCCAATAACAATGCTGGATCCAAATTGCCTTGCAAAACGACTTTTTCTTCGGTCATCAGCCGCGCAAATTGTGGACTGCATGTCCAATCTAAACCTAAAGCCGTCGCACCTGTTTGCGCTAATTCGGGCAAAGCGTAAGACGCGCCTTTGGCAAAAACGATGATTGGAATATTATATTCTTTTTTTACGCCATCTATAATCCGTTGAATATAAGGCAATGACCATTGCTGATAATCTTCGGGCGAAAGCAAGCCGCCCCAACTATCAAAAATTTGTAAGGCATCCACCCCATGTCGCGCCTTCATTTTCAAATACGCAATCGTCGTTTCGGTGATTTTATCCAACAATTTGGTCGCTAATTCGGGATTGGAAAAACAAATCGCTTTCGCTTTGTCAAACGTTTTTGAACCTTTGCCCTCCGTCATATAACAAAAAATCGTCCATGGCGCACCCGCAAAACCTATCAACGGTACTAAATCATTCAAAGCATTTTTGGTCAAATCAATCGCTTGCGCAACGTAATGCAACGCATCCGAAACATCTGGAATATGTACTCGATTCAAATCCGCCATCGTCCGAATCGGATGGGGCAAAACAGGACCGATATTTTCTTCTAACAACACTTCTACGCCCATCGCTTGCGGCACCACTAAAATATCCGAAAACAAAATTGCCGCATCCAATTGAAATCGCCGAATCGGTTGCATCGTAATCTCCGTAGCCAATTCAGGGTTTTGGCAACGTTCAAAAAAAGAATGCTTTTTGCGCAAAACTAAATATTCGGGCAAATATCGCCCCGCTTGACGCATGACCCATACAGGGGTTGTCGCCGCTTTTTGTCCGTGCAGGACTTGGACAAAAGAAGGACGTTTGTAATTTATAATGGGTTGATTTGCAATATTTTGCATGACTAATGGTTGAGTTGTTTATTGTGAATGGTTACGGAATCGAATTTTGTACTATTTGCTTCTACCAATTTTAAAAGCGCGTTTATCCAAAGCGGATGCGTATTCAAACACGGAATCAACGTGAAAGTCTCGCCGCCCGCCGCTAAAAAAGAGGCTTTGCCCGCTTCCGCAATCTCCTCCAACGTCTCCAAACAGTCCGACACAAAAGCGGGACATAAAATAACTAAATTTTTAATCCCTTCTTTCGGCATTGCCTGCAAACGCATATCTGTATAAGGTGTCAGCCATTTTTTGCCAATCCGAGATTGAAAAGATTGACTATATGTACCCGCTTTCAACCCCAAACCTGCCGCCGTTAACATCGTCGTCACCCGCGTTTGATGCGCATAACATTTGGAATGCACTTCGGGATTATCCACCGAACAGCAATCGTAATGGTTCAAACAATGGTTTTTAGACGGGTCACTTTTGCGAATATGCCGTTCGGGAATCCCGTGATAACTAAACAAAATGTGGTCATGTGGCTGATTCAAATACGGTCGAATGCTCGAAACTAAGGCTTGAATGTAACCCGAATCGGCATAAAAAGGCGGCACTATCCGCACTTTAAATTTGTAATTACCTCGTTGGTACGCCGCCATCGCATGTTCAACCGCCGTTTCATAACTCGACATCGCATAATGTGGATACAAAGGCACCATCACAACCTCTTGTAAATCAGGGTTTTGTGTTAATAATTCGTCGAAACCCATTTTCGGAGTCGGTAATCCGTAACGCATCGCAATCGCAACTGGCATCTCTGTTTTGGCTTGAACGGCATCCCGTAATTGTTTTGTTAGAACGATTAAAGGCGAACCTTCTTTTGTCCAAATCGTGCGGTACGCCGCCGCACTGCGCGGGGCGCGAAACGGGATAATGATGCCGCGAACTAAGATATTTCTAAAAAACGCGGGGTAATCAATGACGCGTTCATCCATTAAGAACTCGTCCAGATAGCGACGCACATCGGGAACAGTGGTCGAATCCGGAGAACCAAGATTCATTAGTAAGATGCCTGTTAGGTGCCTTTTTTGCATACAGATAATTTTTGACAAAGGTAATTGTGTTTATTGCGTAAAGCAGCAAAAGAATTGTCAAAAGATTGTCACATTTCTTTTTATAAACCTTTGGAAGGTTGGAAACCTTCCAAAGGTTGTTTTTAATTACTGGTGTTCAAATTCAATAATCATCGCAGCAATATTTTGTTCTGTTTTCATCGTCAAATTCAAAGCATTTTCCTGTGCATTATATCGAATGGCATCGTCGCCCAAACCTGCCAATTTTTCACCTAAAACTTTCTCCAAACATTTGGCAAAAATCGGTGTGGATTGCGCTTCTTTTTCAATTTTTTGTTTCAAATCTTTTATATCTAAAGGATTGCGACTCAATAAGATACAACAATTATCAACCCCTTTATTATCATCAAAATAAATCATGTCTTCATCCGAAGGCAACGTAATACCACTTTGTTTGCCGAGATACGGACTCAGCGAATCATTGTACGGAAACAAAACATCCACCACTTTACGCGCATCGAAATTCAAAATGTAAACATAAGCGGATTCATCATTATCCACCAAAATTTGATACCCAAAACCTTCTTTCACTGCCTGCGTCGCAATATAATGTCCCGATTTCGTTTTTTTACCCACACCCGCGCCTCGATTTTTGACCAATTCGGAACTTGCGGTTTTCAATTCCATTTTTTTATTTGTCGCATCAATGAATTGAACTTTGCTGTTGAACGGTTTTGCCGTTTGCGCCAACTCCGTAGATTTACCCGTTTTGGGCAACTGCAACAACGGCGGCACTTCTACGGCATAAACGACTTGTTTTTGAAAATCTTTATACGTAATCCAATTATAACCATTGGTACCCCAATCCGTTCCGATAGAATTAAGGATTTCAAATGCACCATCATCTGGCGCGTCTTTTCGGTCTTGATAGCCGACGACACACATCGCATGTCCTAACGCATTAGGGTCTTGACTGTTTTGAACGGCGATAATCACTGGATTTCCTTCGGATAATGCTTTTTTAACCCGTTGATTTTTAGTTTCTTTCGGTTCGATGAGCCGATTGAACGTCGGCGCAACGCCTTTGAAGGCTTTATGGACTAAATCGGTTGGAAGGGTTCTCGGACAAGCATTGGGTAAATCAAGGTCGCGTACTATGCCACTTTGTTGAATCGCGTTCATCGCTTTCAACAAATCCGCGCCGCCTTTGCAATCCGTATCCGTTTCATCCTTGATGTGGTAATAGATGAACGCAGGCGAATAAAATAATTTTTGAATCTCATCGGGTTGCGTCACCCCGCGTTGCCGCGCCTCTTGAATCGTGAGCGCGTACGCGGTTGCCCATGCCAAACAAGTGCTACTGTTTTCTTGGTTGCCCGCTTTGGGCGCGTAAACTTTTAACGAAGAACGGGCGGGAAGGGACACCTGACCCCGAGTAGGGACAGCAGCACGACGCGGGATTTGTTTGTAATTCGCATCGTTGAATTGGATACCGGGAGCAAACCCATTTTGAGCCGACAAGATTTGATTCGTTCCGAAAGTGACCAATAATAAAAGGCTACATTGTTTGAACATATTGTTTTGTTTAAAACTATTTTCAAATCGTGAATAAAATGTGTATCTGTTTTAAGATACAAATATATTGTTTTTTGAGCAATTGGGTTAAAAATCATTTATCTTTGCAACGACACACCTTACACCTAACAAAAAACATAACACATGCTCCGTTATTTAATTTTACCAATCCTTTCAGCGTTGACATGGAGTAGCGTGTCCGCTCAATCTCGCGGGTTAGATTCCTTGGCTTTGATGGATTTTTACCTTTCCACCAATGGGCAAAACTGGCGTACGCATACCAATTGGCTGGTATTTGGGCAACCGATGGATACTTGGTACGGCATTACGCTGGACACTCAAGGGCGGGTTTCGGTCATCAACCTCAGTGCCAATAACCTACAAGGAACGTTGCCCACTCAAACTTTGGGGAATTTAACAAATTTATTAACTTTAAATTTAAGATATAATCAATTGAGTGGCAATTTCCCCAGTTTTTCTGCCCCCAATTTGATTAATTTATACCTTAATAACAATCAATTTACAGGTAGCGTCCCCTTCTTTACCTATCCGAATTTACAACTTGCCGATTTGGGTCATAATTCGTTCAGTGGTAGCCTGCCGCCGTTCAAGTTACCTAATTTAAAAGGGCTGACGGTCGATAGCACTCATATTGATAGTTTACCGAATCTGTCGAGCTTGACGAATCTAACGACTTTCAAAGCCGATACCAATAAATTGACTTTCGACGATTTGCTGCCCAACCTTTCCACAGGCATTACTTACACGAAATTAGATTCCATTTACAAAGACACGACGATTTTTAAAAATGTAGGAGAAAGCTTAACCATTCATTTAGGCATTGACGGCGCGCTCACCACCAACCTTTATCTTTGGTATCAAGGCAACCGATTGGCTGCTCGAACCACCATTAACCAATTGACACTCAATAATTTACAATTTTCAGATGCAGGTATTTACACCTGCCAAGTGACGAATCCGAACCTGCCAACCTTGACTTTATATAGCCGAAAAATCACCTTGAATGTGACTTGTCCCGTCGTTTTAGATACGACGGCATCGGCAACTTTGTGTCCGGGGCAAACCTATACGTCGCCCGCAGGTCGCGTCTATTCCAATGCGGGTACTTATGTGGATTCGCTTGTTTTTAATTCCCCAACGTTTCCTTGCCGAATCATTCGCTACACGATTACGATTCGCAATAATCCGATTTGCCCCTGTTTAGATTCCTTGGCATTGGTTGCGTTGTACAATGCGACGAATGGCGCAGGCTGGACGCGCCCTTGGAATCTCAGTCAGCCCATGACGACTTGGACAGATTTGATGTTCAACGCGCAAGGTTGTGTGGAGGAAGTGCTGCTCGAAAATAACAATTTAATCGGCACTTTGCCTATTGAATTGGGCAATTTAGCGAATTTGGTGACGCTTCGGCTGTCTAACAATAAAATTACGGGCAATATTCCAACGGAAATGGGCAAATTAAGCAATTTATGGGAATTGGATTTAAGCGGGAATCAATTGACAAATTTGCCTATAAGTATCGGTAATTTAAACAATTTACGAATATTAAACGTCAGCAGCAACCCTTTTAACAGCACGATTCCGACGGCATTAGGAACTTTAAAACGAATTCGATACCTGATTTTGTCCAACAACGGTTGGCGGAATACGATTCCAGATTCCTTAGGCAACTTGACGACGTTGCAAGAATTGCACCTTTCTAACAATCAATTGACGGGCAATATTCCAAATACATTCGGGAATTTGACGAATTTGCAACGATTTTTCATACAAAACAACCAATTGTCTGGCGCAACGCCAGTTTTTTTGCTGAACCTGAATGCTTTGACTCATTTTAATTTTCAATCCAACCGTTTTGACCAAATACTTAATTTCACAGGATTAAGTCGATTAGTGAATTGTGCTGCCGATTCCAATCGCCTTACTTTTGAAACCATTTTGCCCAATATCGGTGCCCGTTTTACCATGAGTTACGCGAATCAAGATTCCATTTTTAAAGATACCACCTATTTTAGAAACGCCGCCGATGCCCTCACAATTGATTTAAATATAGACAATACTGTTTCTACCAATGTTTATAAATGGTTTAAAAACAACATTTTATACAAAACAACAACTATTAATAAATTAATTTTCAACTTTATCCGCAGTTCTGATGCAGGCAGTTATCGTTGTGAAGTGACCAATCCAAACGCGCCCCTGTTGACTTTATACAGTCGAAAAGCCCTCGTGAAAGTCAATTGCCCCATTCCGCCGCAACGCGATACGACGATTTGTCAAGGACAATTATATATGGCGCAAGGTCGTCCGATTGGGGCAACCGTCGGCACTTTTTTTGACACCTTGCAAGCCAGCACTTTTTGCGACAGCGTCCTTTTGAAAATCGCAGTGCATGCCCGCGACAGCATCGAATTACCGATGCGCGATACCTGCGATGCCACAGGGACGGCGACCCAAACGCGCCGATTTCAAAACCGATTTGGATGCGATTCCATTGTCATTCAACGCTTTACGTTAGCTGCGCCTACACAGAAAACCGTTACGATTTGGAGTTGTAATGCATCGGATAGGGTGCGCGACACGACGCTTCATTACCGAACGATTCACGGTTGCGACTCCGCCATCACGCAACAATATCGATTTTGCCGCCCCGATTCGACCATTATACGGCATACCGTCTGCCATAGTCGTCCCGATTCCATCCTTTTAAATCACAATTTTTGTGGATGTGATTCCGTCGTAAAACACCGATTCACCGCGCCGAACGTCGATACGATGCTTAAAACAGAACTCGTTTGTGATATTTTGCACGAAGGCACGACGGTTGATGTGACGCTGCATGTCAATCCGCCTTTTTGCGATTCTTTAGTGCGGATAACAAATCGTGTATTTGACCGATGTGATTGTTTGAAAGATTCAACCATTATATATAATGGCTTGATTCCCAATGATAATGATAACAAAAATGATTATTTCATCCTTCCTTTGGTGGAACAATATCAGCCAAATGAACTCATCGTTACGGACAAACGAGGAATGTTAGTGTATCGAAAGCAAAATTATAAAAATGACTGGTCGGGAACGAATCAAAAAGGGGAACCTTTGCCAGAAGGCATTTATAATTTTGTGTTTAGGACGGTGAATCCAAATTGTATTCGGATGGGCGTTATTGATATAAAATATATTCCTTGAATTCTTTAAAAGAGGTGGTGGGGTTGGAATTCGGATTAAATGGGATTTTTTTGGGATTAAATAGGATTGATTTTTGGGGATTTTTTAGGATTAGCTGCCTAAAAAATTCTAAAAACCAATCCTAAAAAATCCCCAAAAATCAATCCTATTTAATCCCCAAAAAATCCCATTTAATCCTAATTCCAACCCACCACCTCATTTGGACAAATAGCGTATTATTAAAATATAAAATTTAAAAACCCCGAACTACCCTAATAAAATTACAAAAAAAATAAAAAAAGTCCAATAAAAATTTGCTATTTCCAAAAACAGTCTTATCTTGCAACGAGATTTGTTGTTGCGACAAATATAAATTAAAACAAACCATCGAACCGACAAATCTGCGTTAAACCAATTTTTCCACAACCAAAATTTTTGACAATGAATCAATTAACTTCCTTAGGTAAGTTCCTTTTTTTAGTACCATTTTTCTTTTTCGGCGTATCGCACTTGATGAGCGCGGGAGACATGAAAGGCATGGTGCCCAGTTTCCTTCCGGGCGGCGCGCTTTGGGTTTATCTCACAGGTTTGGGCATGTTAGGCTTCGTTGTTGCCTTGATGATTGGCAAGTATGACAAATTAGCTGCGGTTTTATTGGCAATTATGCTAATAATATTTGCTGTTGCCGTGCATTTGCCCCAACAAAGTTCTAACCCAATGTGGATTGTTGGTTTTTTGAAAGACCTTGGTTTAGCAGGGGGCGCGTTGATGATTGCGGATAAATACGCCCGCGACAACTCTATTATTGGATAATCCAATGTATTTTCCAACCTAAAAAGGGTGTATTTTTTGTCTTTTTCACAAAAAATACGCCCTTTTTAGATTCAAAATGCTTTTGGCACGATATTTTTACCCAATTTGGTGCATTCTTACAATTTTAAAAAAATCTATATGCTGAATAAAAGTTTTAAAAATACCAAAACGTGGATAAATAACATAGCTATAAACCCACTATCTTTGCCCCCGATTTAGACAGCTATCGCTGTTGTCGCCAAATCCATTTTTATAACAACTATGTGAGAACGTCCACTCATTAGGGCTTTCCGCAACTATATATTATTATTTTTGGAAATTAAATGTCATGCCCTTGGCAATGATATGTCTTGATTTGTCGGTTTTCGGACGCGACTGAATCGTTTTATTTATTAAAATAAAGACCTATTTTATGAATTATCGGAACTTTTGTTTTGCGATGATATTGCATTCTATTGTCCAAAACGTTGATGCGCAAGTCATTCAAAATCAACAAAATACCCAAACAGAAGCTCAAAAACTTATTCAATTTAAATTAGATTCTTTGGATTATCGGGTGAATACGGCTACTCAATTGTCTGCGTCGCTCAATTATATGAGTGAAGTGGTTTATGCGGGGCGCGATTACGGTATCAAACAATTTGGTTTATCTCCGGGCTTGACGTATCGGCATCAAGCGGGTTGGTGGGTGTCCGCGCTGGGGTATTATTTCAGTGGGATTCCGCAAAAATTTGGTAAAGCGGATGCCGTTGTCGGTTACGCGACCCGTTTGGACGACCATGTAAGCGCGTCTTTTGCTTATGCCAAATGGTTTTATTTTGGTAAAAGTGCTACCGAATTGAAATACACTTATGATCATTTTTTATCTTCTTATTGGACAATCAGTTTAGGCGGCTTCGGGGTTTCGCCGCAAGCCTATTATTTGATTGGCAAGGGCGAAAATGTCGTACAATTAGGGTTAAGCATTTCCAAATACTTTGAAATTAAACGCTTTATAAATGGTAAAGATAAAATTATGATTAACCCAAGCGTTACCGCAATGTTGGCGACGAAGGCGAAAAATCAAGCAGGAAGTGACCTTTCACAAGGCAAAATCTTGCGCATTATTGACTATGAATTGAATGTGCCAATCACCTACCGACGGGTTGGACAATTTGATATTACACCGATTTTTAATTTCACGATACCGATGAATCTCGGACCTTTTGACGGTACACATACGAATCCATTTTTCTATATGAGTGTTAATTGTAAATATCTATTATGGCGAAATTAAATTTTTTTTAACCTATCATGGAAAAATAAAAACAATGATTTAGGCTACTATTGTTTTTATTTATTTTGTGGTTAAAACTTTTTCAAAAAAGAAACTTATAAGGCTTAACCATGAGTAAAGATATTCAAATTTTCACCGCTTTTTCCCCGAAGCGGTGGCAGGCAGTGCGCACCGTTTTTGGTGTTTTTGTGGCGAGTTTGGTAGCGGGTTTTGTGGTATTTTTGATTTCGGTCATGTATCCCAATCGCCCTATTTTTCCAAAATCGTTTCAAAAGTTGGATATTGACGAAGCTGCTTTGTTCAACGATTCGACGTTAATTCACTTTAAAAATCCAAAAGTCAATGGGTTTGGCAGCCGGTTGACGAAAGCTAATTTACCTCCTTTGAGTCCGCGCGAGCCGATTCCGCGTGAAAAACAGATTCGTGCCGCGTTCATTGAGGACGGAAAGACAGAAAGTATGTCTTCGCTCCGCGATAATGCGGAAAAATTAAATATGGTGATGCCCGATTGGTTGCATCAAGCGAAAGATTCTACGACTGCGCGGTTGACGGATACGGTGACGATGTCGGTGGATCATCCCTCGACGTTGGAATTGTTAATCAATCAGAAAAAAATTGCTGTTTTGCCGCAATTGCAGTTATCGGAAGGTTCACCCGAAAGTGATAGTTTGATTGTGTTGATGAATCATCCTGTTCGGAGCGCGGTTTTCATCGAAAGTGTGAGTAATTTTTTGAAAAAACGCGGTTTTCAAGGGATTTGCATGAATTACCAAACCAATGAGGCGCAATGGGCGATTGTTAAAAAATTTCACGCAGCATTGTATAAAAAATTGAATGAGAATGGTTTACAAGTTACTCAAACTTTATATCCGCGTCAAACGGATATAAAATGGGTGGGGGAATTCAATGATTTGGTTTTTTTCATGCCGATTGATGAGAGTTACGAGATGGCGGGTCCGATTGCGGGGCAAAAGTGGGTGGAAGCGATGATGACGCAAGTGGCGACTTCCATTCCAACGGAAAAATTGATTTTGTCAACAGCGACTTATGGGTATGATTGGGGTAACAAAGCAGGACGTGGACAAACGGTTGGCTTTCAACACGCGATTTCGATTGCGGCGGAAGCGGGTGTGAAAATCGCATTTGATAATGACACTTATAATTTAAATTTCAATTATTTGGATGAGAAACGGGAACCGCATCGAATTTTTTTCACGGACGCAGCGACGAATTTTAATGCGATTCGGGCGGCGCAAAACATGGCTTGGCGGGGTGCGGCATTGACGCATTTGGGATTTGAGGACAATCGGGTTTGGAATTTTTATGATAAAGATTTGAGTGTCAATGGTTTAAACTCAATTGGTTTTGATTTTAATAAGAATATTCCTGCCTTGAAAAATGACCGAGTTCATTTTATTGGGAACGGCGAAGTGTTGGACGTGATTAGTGAACCGACGGATGGAAAAGTAATTGCTACTTATGATACCACACAACATTTGGTTTTAGAGGAGAATTACGAAATTTTACCTTCTGCGTATGTGATTCGACGGAATGGGGCGGCGGGACAGAAAAAAGTGATTTTATCGTTTGACGATGGTCCCGACCCAGAATACACGCCGCAAATTCTGGATATTTTGAAAAAAGATAGTGTTCCTGCAACGTTTTTTATGATGGGCAAACTCGTCAAAGAAAACGAGGCAATTGTGAAAAGGGTTTTTGATGAAGGGCATGAGATTGGAAATCATACGTTTACACATCCGCATTTAGATAAAGTGACGGCGTTTAAAGCCAATTTAGAATTGGATTACACGCGCCGTGCGATTGAAAGTATTACGGGGCATAGTACGATTTTGTTCCGCGCACCTTATACCTACAACAACTCGCCCGATTCTTTAAATGAGTTGATGCCATTTTTGTTGGCGCGGAAACACCATTATTTGTCTATCGGCGAATCGATTGACCCAAGAGATTGGCAACCGAATGTGACGACGGAGCAAATTTTGGAACGGTTGGAGGCGCAAAAAAATCACGGAAGTATCGTGTTACTCCACGATGCGGGTGGAAAACGGGAATCAACGGTTAAAGCATTGCCTGAAATCATTGCTTTTTATAAAAAAAGGGGGTTTACATTCATCACGACGGCGCAATTATTGGGTAAAAAACGGGAAGATGTGATGCCGTCGGTTCTTGGAAATCAAAAAGTGATTGGGCAGACGGATAAATATATGTCTGGTGTGATTTTTAGCGTCAACAAATGGCTATCGGGTTTGTTTTATTGGGCGATTTGGTTGAGCATGGTGCGGATTGTGTTTGTGGCGACGTTGGCTTGTATCCAAAAATATCGCGAAAGGCATTATAAATCAATGCTTTATACGCCGCCTGTGAGTATTATTGTGCCTGCGTACAATGAAGAAATGGGCGCGATTGATAGCGTAAAAAGTTTGTTGAATCAGGATTATCCTGAATATGAAATTATGTTTGTCGATGATGGTTCCAAAGATACGACGTATGCGAAGGTGAAAGCGGCGTTTGAACACGATGAGCGCGTGAGTGTGAATACGAAACCGAATGGGGGGAAAGCCTCTGCGTTGAATTATGGGATTGCGCGCGCCAAACATGATTTTGTGGTTTGCATCGATGCCGATACGCAATTAGACCCGCAGGCGTTGCGCGAGATTGTGAAACCGTTTTTTGAATCAAGGGTTGCGGCGGTTGCGGGCAACGTTTATGTGGGCAATCAGATAAATGTCCTAACAAAATGGCAGGCAATTGAATATACGACCGCACAAAATTTTGATAGATTGGCTTTTAACGTGTTGAATTGTATTACGGTGGTGCCAGGGGCGATTGGCGCGTTTCGGAAAGAAGTCATTTTGGAAGTAGGCGGTTTTACGACGGATACGTTGGCAGAAGATTGCGATTTGACGATGCGAATTATTAAAAAAGGTTATTTGGTGGGTCAGAATAATGCGTCGATTGCGATTACGGAAGCTCCAGAATCGTTTGAACAGTTTAGAAAACAACGTTTTCGGTGGTGTTTTGGGGTGATGCAAGCGTTTTGGAAGAATCGAGACGCGCTTTTTAAACCTCGATATGGTGGTTTAGGTTGGGTCGCATTACCAAATATTTTAATCTTTCAAATGTTTTTGCCGCTTTTTGCGCCGATAGCGGATTTATTATTAATCGCCGCCTTGTGTGTCGGAGCGAGCAGTCAAATATTTTGGTTTTATATAGGATTTATGATGATAGATTTAGCGTGTGCGATTTTAGCTTATACGTTTGATGGCGAAATTGATTGGTCAACGTTGAAAAAGAAAGCAACTTGGTACAATTGGCGCGAATGGAAATTATGGTTAGTGCTACTAATGTTCCCACAACGGATTGTATATCGTCCAATTATGTATATCATTTTATTTAAATCTTACATCAAAGCCTTTAAAGGAGAATTAATGGGCTGGGGCGTATTGCAACGTACAGGCACTGCAAAATTACAAACAAGCTAATTGGGATGTCGAAATCCACATTCCAAAATCGCAAAGATATAGAGTGAGTAAAAAGGTCTTTTGTTACATCGATGGGGTGGTTTCGGAATCGAAACCGCCCTGTTGTTTTTTATTTCAAATAAGTATTTTCCAAATTTAAAGACAGCGTAAATGCGCTAATTGCTTGATTTTCAATCATTTGAATTATATTTTCTTGAATTATTTTGTATTGAAAATGGACAGGACAAGGCGTTTCCTCCGAACACACTTTCAACCCTAAAACGCAATCCATATAAATACCATTGGCATCCACCGCTTTGACGATGTCGCTAATCGACGCTTTCAAATGGTGTTCGTCCACATAAAAGCCGCCATTGGGTCCTTTGACAGAATGCACTAATTTCTTCTTTCCCAAATCTTGCATAATTTTAGCAATAAAATGTTCTGGTGCATCAATGCCTTTTGCAATTTCTTTCGCGCCGATGCGGATTTCTGGAGTCGATTTTTGTGCTACGAAAAGCATCGCTCGAATGGCGTACTCACATGATTTTGAAAACATATCTTTAACTCGTTGATAATATCAATATTCTATTTCAACGCAAAGATAATTGTTTCATTAACAATAAAAAGAGTTTTTTATCTTTTTTGTAGGTGGGCGGTTGGAATTAGGATTAAATCGGATTTTTTTGGGATTAAATGGGATTGATTTTTTTTGATTTTTTTAGGATTGAAAATCCAAAAAATCAAAAAAAATTAATCCCATTTAATCCCAAAAAAATCCAATTTAATCCTAATTCTGAAGTGCCACATTATCTATCATCACGCTATGATTTTTACCCACATTTTGAATGCTAAATGCCCCAACTTGCCCAATTAAATTTTTCGGAATTGCCACCTTTATTTTCTGAAAAACATTTTTAGACACGATTACTTTTTGCGCAATCGTTTGAATCAAAGCTCCTTTTGCATCAAAAAAAGAAATATTTAAAACACCTGCTGTGGTCGATTTTACCTCACATTGAAGCGATTGAAACATTTTAGGAAAACACATCGCCTGATGTTTAATAGATTTATCCGAACCTAAACTCACATATTTGTTCAAAGGATTCACATTACTATTCTGCCAACCATAATCCATATATTCAAAATCGCCATTGAAAACCGATTGTAAATCAGGCTTTTGTGCATCTAAAAGCGTTGGAGCTACGCCTTGTGCAGGCGGCAATTGGGCATTATAACCAATGGTCGTTTTGCCATTTGGATACCATTTTGCGATGGGCGGTTGATGTTTTTCGTTGCAATCCCGATACAAAATGTTGGTTTCTTGTGGATTAATCGTACCGTAATACCATGAACCAATATTATTATGCGCCAAAACGGTGCAACCATTGTTCAATCCAAACAATATATTATCCTCTTTTTGGTCATTAAGCGACGCGCCGACGACTGGAATGCCAGAATAATTCCCATTCATTGGTTCGTACCAATCGTGCAGCGTCGAAGCGCGCCGAAAATAATTATCAGCCGTCAATATATTGTTAGGGAGCGTTAATTGGTAGTTGAAATTGGGATGCGGACTAATGCCCCAGAGCGATTTGTCCTTGATGCTCGTCGGATGCGGGTCAATCGTCGTGAATCTATCAATTTTTACTTCGGGATGATACTTCGCAATGCGCCGAATCAATTGCAATAACAAGATACACCCGCGACTATGCCCAATAAAATGTTTGGAATACGCGCCTGTAATGAAATTTACAGACGGGTCAGGTGCGCCAAGAGGCGCGCTCAACATCGTATAAAGTTGGTCTGCCGCGACTTCCAACGAACCTTGCTCGAAAACGTTGTTACTCACTGCTGCCCAATCAAATACAAATATAAATTCTGTATGATTGGTAGGATTCGGATTGTTCACAACGCCTTCTGGAACTTCCCAACTGCCCGTATTCGGATTGCTTTTTAGAATCACAGCGTCCTTATTTTTACGCCGTTGAATGGCTTTTGCGAAATCAATCCAATGAACGCGCAGTTCGCCTTTAATTTGGAAACCATGTACCAACACTGTTACGCCTGCGTATGCAGGGCGCGTCAGCAGACTTAAAAACATCGCTATTGCGAAATAAAATTTTTTCATATTGTAATTTAAAAATGAATGATAAATGATGAATGATAAATGATGAACATGAACGAATTGATATGCTACTGAGTTGTTAAAGTTGTAATTTATAAACGATTGATTTGGAATCCCGTAGGGATGTCCGTTTGGTAACTCGCACCCCAAAAATCCCGTAGGG
>JBDKKX010000004.1:0-28739 GCA_039795795.1 Bacteroidota bacterium
GTTGCATTTGCCGTCGCACAATTGAACGAAAATGTTGATACAGCAGGATTTACGTTCACGACGGGCGCGCAACTGCCTGTACCTTGTGCGGACGTGACCGACAAAGTCCGATTGCCCGCCGCCCCCAAACCATCAAATTGAATCGGAATCGAAACCAAGGTTTGCCCCACACCGATATTCACCGCCGCCAAACTGCTAAAACCACCGCCCGTAACCGAAAAAGTGGCGGTACCTGATGTCGCTCCCGTTATCGGAATCGTCAAAGTACCGCCTTGACCATGAATACCGTTCGCGTAAAAATTGCCTACCGCCGTCGCTGCACCGCAATTAAAAGTAAATTGAGAGACAGGTCGAACCGTGTGGTAATATCGTATATTGAAACCTTTGTATTCATAACCTGCGGATAATACGCTTAAATTCGTTTTTATTGCGATTTTATAATTCGTATTGGGCTGCAAACTCGTCCAAGCAGGATTGAACGTTTGCGAACAACCGTCATTAGCAATATTCGCCGTCAGTGGGTTGGCGCAAGCCGCATCCGTCAAGGCATATAATATATAGGTGCGACTCGCTAAAACCGCTTGCATTTGCGCCGAAATATTCGCCGTCGGTCCGTAAATCTGAATTTCTTGCATTACGCCGACTTGCCCGTTTGCATCCGTCCGAATCGTCGCGTAAGTCGTGAATGAACCTGTGGTACGTGTTAAAGTAGGAGCGTAGTTTTTGAAAACTTTACCTGTACCTGCTTGTGCCGCAGGTTTGTGGAGGTATTGTTTCACGCCGATACAGTCGGGAACCGCGCAACTGCCACAGGTTTGGGCAATACTATTTTCGTTTTTTAGGAGGAAAAATAGTGATAACGATATGATTCTAAATAATATAGGATTGATGATTTTCATTCATGTAATTGTGCTGATTCGTTTTAGAATGGTGGGCAGTTGGAATTTGGATTAAATGGGATTTTTTTGGGATTAAATAAGATTGATTTTTTTTGGGATTTTTTTTAGGATTTGTCCTATACACAACATCTTGCGAAATTCCAATTCCAAAATCCATTGTATATAAGACAAATCCAAAAAAAATCCCAATAATCAATCTTATTTAATCCCAAAAAAATCTCATTTAATCCTAATTCCAACTATCGCCCAATGCGCCCACCTTCTGCCTTACAAGCTGCCTTGACAATCGCCGTTGCCGTACAATTGCCCGCGCCATTCGGCGAAGTAATCGTCAAAACCCGCGAACCTTCCGTTCCCGTACCATTATAAGTAATCGGAATGACGACGGAAGTGGTATTGCCATCCAAAGTCCCCGTGAAAGTCCCCGTGAAACCTGCGCCCGTCACCGTAAACGTCGTGCTACTCGAACCAATAATGGATACAGGTATCGAAATCGTCCCCGTTTGTCCCGCGATGCCGTTTGCAATGAAATTGCCTTTCACCCGCGAACCCAAACAATCAAACGCGTATTGAATATCCATCGCGCTGACCACTGGCACCACAACGGAACACGTATTCGTACCATGCGGCGATGTAATCGAAACATTGTAATTGCCATCCGGTGCCGCACCATTATATTCTATCGGAATCGCAATGCTGGTTTGACCCGCTTTTAATTCCACATTTTGCAAGCCGCCAGAGAAATTTGTACCCGAAATCACAAAATTCGTCGTTCCGCCAACCGTTACACCCGTCAATTGCAAGGTAACACTTCCAGTTTGAATCGCATTATTTTGAACAAACCGTCCGTCCAACGTCGCGGATGCACACGTAAAACTAAATGGAGTAGGCGGTGGCGGTGCCAAAGTCGTCACGTTTATCGAGCAAGTACCCGAACTTTGTAAGCCCGAAACCGTCACTGCCATCACGCCGCCCGAACCCGAACCGTCAAACGTTACTGGAATGGCTACCGTATCCTGACCCGTTGTTAAAACTTCCGTTTTAGAACCTGCGAAACCACTGCCTGTCACGGTCAAAGTTGTCGAAACGGGCAATGCGTTTAAAACCGTTACGTATAAGGTACCCGCTTGTCCCGTAATGCCGTTTGCGATGAACGTTCCTGTGTAGGAACCATTACCACAATTGAATTCCAAAGCAGGACAAACTTTTATGGGCAACGCATTCGACAACGAAACGCACGTTCCGCCAATCGCATTTAAATTTGTCCCAACCGTCAACGTCGGCGCAGGCGCGCCTTGATAATTCACCGCATAACCTTCATAATCACCGACATTTACATTCGCAAAAGGCATATTTGTTACCGAATATTGAATCACACCCGCCGTATCTACCAAAATATAAGTGGTCGAAAAACCCGGTTTCGTATTATTGCTGTGGATGTTGAACGAGATGCTTTGCCCTTTGATATAATCACAACCTTTCATACCAGCGTCTTTCACCTTCACACTCGCGCTACACGTACCTGTTCCTTGCGCCGCCGTAATCGTCGTCGGATGATTGCCTGCCGCCCCCGAACCGTCATACGCCACAGGTATTGCCACATATTGTTGGCTATCCCGCAAAACCGTCGTCAAACTGCCCGTAAAACCACCGCCCGCAACTGTAAAAGTCGCCGAACCACTGCCACAATCGGAAATTGGAATCACCAATGTCCCATTTTGCGCCGTTCCATTCGCTACAAAATTGGAAGCCGTGTGATAAACCCCGCAATTGAAACTAAAAATCGCATCCACAGGCACGTTCATCGAACAACTGCCCGATGCTTGTGCCGATGTCACCGTTACCGAATGATTGCCCGCCGTACCTGTACCATCATACGTCACCAAAATAGTGACACTTTTTTGTCCCGCAGCGATGGTCGTCGTCAAACTGCCCGTAAATCCATTGCCAGATACGCTGAAACTGACTTCGCCTGGCGTTTGCGTTGTGAACGCAAGGTTGATTAAACCCGTTTGATTGCCCGCGCCATTCGCCGTGAAAGAACCGACAGGCGTAATATTGCCCGCACAATTGAACGTTATCGCGCCCGCCAAAGACGGTGCAGTAATCGTTGCACTTGGCGAACACGAACCCGAACCTTGTGAAGAAGTCACGTTCATCGCCCGCGCACCCGCCGCGCCCGAACCGTCATACGTTATCGGAATCGTCACGGCGGCTTGATTTGCCACCAAAGTCGTCGTTAATGTTCCCGCAAAACCACCGCTTGCCACCGCAAAAGTCACTGTTCCTGCGGTCGCGCCTGTCATCGGAATGGTGACAAAACCGCCTTGATTTGCAATATTATTCGCAATAAAGTTACCCGTCACCGCCGCGCTGCCGCAATTAAAGGTAAATGTACCCCCTGCTGCCGCAACATTGACGTTCAAACCGCAACTGCCCGTCCCTTGTGGCGAAGCGACGGTAATCGAATGATTGCCCGCCGCGCCCGTACCGTCGTAAGTCACTGGAATCGAAACCGTCGCTTGTGCCGCCGTCAAAGTCGTGGACAAGGTGCCTGTAAACCCGCCGCCCGATACGCTGAATGTGGCTGCACCTGCGGTAGCATTGTTGAGTGGAATGGTTAATGTGCCATTTTGTCCACCTGTGTTATTCGCTGTAAATGAACCTGTTACGTTCGCAGATGCGCAATTAAATCCGAAAGTAGCCATTAAAGATTTGACGTTAATCGAAGGCGTACAACTGCCCGTTCCTGTGCCCGAAGTCACGCTAATCGAATGCGCGCCCGCCGAACCCGAACCATCATAAGTTATTGGAACAGAAACACTTGTCTGTCCCGAAGCAACGTTGATAGACGCGAATCCCGAAAAACCACCGCCCGAAATTGTAAAAGAAGCATATCCCGAAGTCGCTCCCGTAATCGGCACCGTCAAAGTTCCATTTTGCCCCGTTACGCCATTCGCAAAAAAGTTACCCGTCGCTGCTGCCGCCCCGCAATTGAAGGTAAACGTCGAATTCGGACGAACCCCGTGATAATATCGAAAGTTAAACATTTGATATACGTAACTCCCTGATAATAGCCCAAGATTGGTCGTTAAAGCCAATTTATAATCGGTATTGGGTTGCAAATTCGTCCATCCCGGATTGAACGTGCCCGAACAACCATCGTTGGCAATATTGGCAGGCAAGGGTGTTGCACAAGCTGCGTCCGACATATCAAATAATTTGTAAGTTCGGCTCGCTAAAATCTGTTGGATTTGCGCTTGAATGCCCGCTTGCGGTCCCATAATCTGGATTTCCTGCATGACTGCAACTTGTCCATTTACGTCCGTGCGAATCGTTACGTAAGTCGTGAAAATCCCTGTTGCCGTTGTCAAATTGGGCGAATAGGTTTTTAATACTTTGCCTACGCCCGCTTGTGCCGCAGGCTTCGTCGCGTAAAATTTTACGGCGGAACACGTTGGCGCAGCACAAGTACCACAGGCTTGTCCGTACCCGTTTTGAAGAAGAAAGAAAGCAATGAATGTTGCTAAAAAATTGATTTTAAATGGATTATGATTTAATGTCATCATGAATGTATATGTATTTATTTGTTAATTGCTGCTTAAATGGTTCTTGTCATTCCGTACTTGTCATTCCGTACTTGTCATTCCGTAGGAATCTACCGCGCTTGTCATTCCGTAGGAAACTCGCGATACAAAAGATTCCTACGGAATGACAAGTACGGAATGACAAGTACGGAATGACAAGTATGGAATGACAAGTACGGAATGACAAGCTACTGTCCAATGCGCCCGCCTGCCGCTTTGCACTCCGCGCCAATATTTAAATTTGCCGAACACGCGCCAATCCCATTCGCCGAAGTAATCGTCAACGTTCGCGAACCGTCGCTGCCTAAACCATTATAGGTTATCGGAACCAACACATCCGTCGTATTCGCCGAAAGCGTCGTCGTTAAACTGCCTGTGAAACCCGTTCCTGTAATCGCAAAATCCGCCGTTCCAGTGCTTAAAACGTTGATTGCCAATCGAATAGAACCATTTTGTCCCGCCGCGCCGTTCGCAACGAAATGTCCTTGAACACTCGAACCATTGCAATTATAAGCGTATTGAAAAGCCGATGGTATCGTTACTGCCCAATTGACCGCATTCGACGCAACCTCGATTTCCCGAAAACCTGAAGCAGTGGTTGGAATCACGGTTGCCACATTTTGATAATTGCCCGCTTCACAACTATTCATTTCCACTTGAACCGTCATCGTAGAAGTCCCCGTCGGAATACTTAAATTGTTGATATACAACGAACTAACATTATCATACGCATTTGCTGTACCCGTCATGCCCGCCCCAAAGGTCAAGGATGCTGCTTTGTAACGCACCGTATCGGGTTGGATTTCGTCGATGAAATCCGTGATAATCGCCGTTCCGCCTGTGTTGACGAAGGTGTATGTGAACGTCAAAACGCCCGAACTCAATACAGAAACCGCAGAAACTGCCTTCGTCATCGTCAAAGGAGCCGTCGTCGGTGCCGCGATAATCGTAACAGGAGTCGTATTACTCGTGCCGACTTGGTTCGGGTCGTCGGAAAGATACGTCGTACCGTTCACCACAAAAGACGCTTGATTGTTATACGTACCCGCCACCGCGCCCGCATACGCGCTCAACGTAAACGTACTCAATCCCGCAGGCACACTCATATTGGTAATCGAAATCGTATTCGTACCGCCGTAATTATTCGTCGTCCCATTCAAAGGCGTTATCCACGAATTCGGCGACCAAGTGAATCCCGATGGCAAAATATCGGTGAAATTCACTGTTTTTGCATTACAATCTGCGTTATTAAATTGAAAAGTATAATTTATAGTATCACCACGATAAATATTCCCACTTGGTGCAATTTTAGATAACATTATTTTATCCAAATTTGCAACAGGCGCGGGACAAAATATTGCAAAATCACTTAATAACATCATCGCGCCACGAGGATACAACGTATTTTTATTGTTTTTATACGTAATAACGATTTTATCAATGGGGTCGTCAAAGGAAACATTCACTTTCGCATAAGGCGAATAAGGTTGAATATTGTTGATTTGCCCCGTCGAAACCGTACCATTGACAAGGACAGAACTATTTGCAGCTTTACTTAATGTCGGATTTACCACCGTCGCGCCTTTGTAACCTTTCACATCAATATATTCCGCAAGCGTCCCAACATTGTCAATGTCGTAAACGCTGAAATTACAACTTGCAACAATTTGATTAAATTGAGATGTCCAAGTAATTGATTTTGAACTACTATTCGTCGAAATGTACGCCGCAGGCAAACCTTGATACAATTTCGGATAACTCGAACGCAAAACACTTTGCGGGTCTGCAACCGTCGTCGTCATGGTTAAACCATTGTTTAAAGTCACGGTTTTCGTCAAGGAACCCGCCGTCCAACCTTGCGTCGCCCAACGAACGTAGTGATACCCTGTACAAACCGTCTCGCTTGCCAACCCACCCGCAAAACTGAAATATTTCGTTCCATTAAAATCATAAGTCACTTCTTGATTTGCCCCATTCGTCGTCATTAAAATATATTTCACATTGGTAGTCAATGCGTTATCATCCGCGACGACCAAATAAAGTGGTTGATTGGTTGCCAAACCCGTTAAATTAGCCGTCGCCACTCGAAGGAATGCCGCACCTACTGCACCCGTTTCTTGCGCTTTCCAAGTCCTGTTGAACAAACCACTTGCGCCAACTGGAGCAGGACAACTTGCATTATTCGACAGGGCAGCCGCACCCGCCGTTCCATTGTTATCCCCAATCATTAAATGTGCTTCATCCGTTAAATTATTGGTATTCAACAAGTTAGTCGTTGCGATGGTCGTTAAACCGAAAGTCAAAAAACCATTATCGGATTTGGATTGCCGTTGATGCAATTGCTGCTTGTCCGAACGCCCAATCCCAAAAATATGCGCATCAAAATCCGTAGCAGCCCCGCCATTTGCCGAAAAAATAGTTACACCATTGTAATCCACATAATCATGCGTCAAGGTTATCCCGTATTTAATCGCCAAATACGATTCCACTTTAAAGCGTTCAGGGTCAGTTAGCGCAGATGCAAATACAATCACTTCGGCAAGCTGCCCATTCCAATAATTTTTAGCACCTCCATTTATATTGTGTGCCCCAATGCTCAACCGATTCGATAAAACCGAAACCGCATTCACCGCAAGTGCTGTACCTTCCGACTCACCAGCATTATATAAGGTAGTTGCCAATCCATTCCGAACACTGGATGCCAATAATGGGCTTCCTGCCGAATAACTATTGGTACTCATCTGATTCAGCAATCCCGCAGCCACCGATTCATACGAATTAATTCTGGCATTTTGATAACCAAATTGGATTTCCTGCAAGGTGCCTCCTGCCCCAATGATGCCATTCGTACCCGCCCCATTCAACGTTGTCGGCACCGTTACAGCAAAAAACGATTTATCCCCCGCAGGAAAACCGGATATCCCCGATAAAGTCAAATATTGCCCACTCGCAGACGCAAAATTTACAGCAGGATTGAAATTAACCGCATTCTCCACAAAAGTCGGACGTTTTGAAGCAGTTGCTTGAGTCGTATGCCAACCTGTGGGCGTTTGGTCGTTCCAAGTGGTGACTTGCGCCGCATTGACGGTCGAACTCGTACCTGCATTGCCTTTAACCCAATATTTCAAATTCGTGCCCACCCCGCCCGGACTTGGACATTCAATCGTTGCCGTCGAACCGCCCGCAACCGTTAACGCAATATTACCTGCCGCATTTCCATAATTGGTCAAGAGAATCATATAATATTGTCCCGCCGAGACCGAACCCAAGGCAGCCGTTCCGCCGTTCGCCCCTGTATAATCACAGGCTTTAATGGTCGCAGCCGTCAATTGAGCTGCCGTCGGCAGCGAAGCAAACGGTCCCCAAACGATGAAATCGACATCCGAACTGGGCGTAATCGTGACGGTGAACGATAAACTACCACTTGTACCAATTTTGGCAAACATCCATGTCGGGTTCGGATAGTCCCCCAGACAGCCATAAGCGGGACCCGCTTCAGCAGTACCACTGGATACTTTCGCAGGAACGGTCACGCCTGCACAAATTTGCATGGCTTCGGCAACTGTCCAGCCTGCTTGTGCGAAAACCAGATTTGCCGAAATGAGATTGCCATAAATGAGTAAAAAAAATATAAGTTTCTTTTTGAACATGGTAAAAAGTTATTTGGGGAGTGCGGATACGATGGATGTACGGATTCAACGGATTACACGGATAAGTACGGATTTTTTTTAATCCGTACTCATCCGCGTAATCCGTGAAATACGTACCTCTATCGTATCACAACTTTCCGAAATCAATTATGGAATACAAGAAATGTTTTCGCCATCGAAACACTTGGATTGCTCTGCAATTGCAAGGTGTACATGCCATCTGTCCATTTGCTTACGTCTATCTTATTGATTTGTAATGTTTTAGTATTTTTGACGAGTTGCTTAAACACCTCTTCCCCTAAAACATTGTGGACAATTAAATAAACATTTTCTGCCATTTTATCCGTTGCTTGCCATTCTACTTGTAATTCGGAGGGCGCAGGCACAGGATATAATTGGGTTATTTTGAAAATGTCTGCATTTAAATCTTCGTTTTTACTTGCGTTTTCACAACGAACGACTGAATTAACATTGTTTACAAAGGCTTCGCCGCCTGCACCGAGTGTGCCGATATGTTGACCCACATTGTAACCGCCTGCAACCACTGCTTTTGTCGAACCATTGAGATTATCCACTAATTCCATCGTTCCAAAACAGGATGTCCCAATATTCTGAAAGGTGAATAAAGGCAATTCACGCCCCGATTCAAACGTAAAAGCCTTTGTTCCAATGGTTTGCAAATTAAACGTAATGTAATTATGCGTAACATCGCCCACAGGATGTTCCAAATACGCATTATCCATCCATTGCGTCGTTGGAACGAGACTCGTAATTCGTCCTGCGATGAAACGCGCATTGACAGGTACGCGAACCGTGACTTGTGCGGTTGTGACTACATTTTGTGGAAAGGACCAAGTGGCTTGCGGCAGAAGGCTGACCATGTAGGTTGCGTTGTCGGGCAAACGGGTCAATTTGTATTGTATTTGGGCTTTCGCGCTGGAAAGCATGGTTAAGAGGGTTATGAAAGAAAGTCGTTTTTTCATCTTTTTATTTTTTTTTTTAACACATAGGTTCATAGGGAACATAGGGTTTTTTAACACATAGGTTCATAGGGAACATAGCATTTGATACGCTAATTTGTTGTGTATCAAATGCTTTTGAATTTTTTAATTATGGAATTTGTTCATATATGATAAAATTGGGTAGAACGAAACTATTATTTCCGTGTAATAACACGTTGAATAACATCAGGTCAAACTCACTGCCCGAACCTTGATAAATCACGTTGCCATCCAAATTCCCATCTTCGCGGAAATAACCGTTGTAAAGGATGAAGGTCGGCAATAAATCCGCATTCCCCGCGTCCAAAAGCACTTTGAATAAGACCGCTTCAGCATCACTACTCGCGCCTGTTGCTTTGACCGCATTGCCGCCGCCCGTGTTGCCACTCCATAAAGTGCGGACAGCACCTATCGTCCGTTGTGCATAGACAGTTCCAAAATTACCCGCGATTTGGTAATTCGGAGTCGCCGCCCCCGTGAAATCAACAGTCGTTGCCGCACTTGTCAAGGCGATAGCATTCGCCGTCATCACGCCTAAGTGATTGCGATGTTTCACCACTACGTAATAATTCCCCGCAGTCACCCCCGCAAATGTCAACGGCGAAATGCCATCGGTACTCACAATATCGCCGTCGCGTTGAATCAAAGCAGCTTGTTGTGCCACCACTGTACTCGTGTCCGAACGCAATTGGATTAAAACCCAATCCACTATCGCATTCGCACCCGTTGTCGCTAAAACAGATGGTATAACGGTTTCTGCACCTGCGTAACCCATTGAATTATAAGGTTGTGCGCTTGGAATGAAGCCTTTAACCCGCAAGGAATCGTACATCATGCCCGTTGCCGAAACGTAAGCACCCGATAAAAAGGCTTTCGGCGCAACCACAACATTCGTTGCAGTTGCAGCAAACGTATAAACATTATACGCATTCGGCGTAATGGCGGCATTGGTTTTAATTGTACCACTCGTCACAGAACCCGTCGCCGTGCTGGGAATGGAAATCCATTGCGTTCCATTCCAGCCGACAATGGTGAGTTTCGATAAATCATTATTCGTTAAAGCGGCAATGGCACTTGTGGCATCGTAAGAGAGCGTCAATTGGACGGCAGCCACCCCATTTATATCCCAATATTCGATATTACCGACCGTTTGGACATCCGATGCTTTTAAATTCGGATTGAAAGGCGCGCCTGTCGGCAATGCGCCATAATTCCCACCCGCGAGATTGGAGGTAATGGCAGTATTTGGGTCGGCGTTGAAATAAGCGGCAGTCGTCATTTCAGCCGCATTTGCCATCGAAGAGATACTACAAGGACGGTATTTGCCATTATCGCCTATCGGAAACGTGAACGCCCCAATCCCATATTTCCGAACGTAACCATCAATATGAGTGGTATTACTGGCACCTGTTCCAGTCGCGCTGCCCACAAAACTCACAATGCTGTTTGCGCCAACACGTTCTGTACCGATAATGCCCGGTAATACGCCTGTTGCCCCGTTCCCAAACTGGTGCACGCCGTGTATTGCCATTTCGCCTTGCGCATGCACGAACAAATTCCCAAAACTGCCCGATTGCGAAACCGCTTCAACACTGAAACATAAAAATATAAAAAAACTTACATGCCTTAATCGGATGCGTAAGTAGGATGGATTCATTTGAGGTAGAAAAATTGAAAGATAGTGAGCAATTGTGTCCATTTAGTGTGTGACGCGCTGGAATTGGGATTAAATGGGATTTTTTTTAGGATTAAATAGGATTGATTTTTTAGGATTCATAGGATTGAAATGCTACAAATCCTATGAATCCTATTGGGATTAAATAGGATTCATAGGATTTGTGGCATTTCAATCCTATGAATCCTATTTAATCAATCCTATTTAATCCTAAAAAAAATCCCATTTAATCCCAATTCCAGTGCATCACATCTTGAATTAATTATTAAAAATCAAAATAGACATCCGCGATTTCAAAGCATCCGCATCAATCGCTACCGAACCTGCATACGGCGCAGTAAAAGCATTCAAATTGAGATTCGCTCCCCCATACCAAGGCTTATACCTCAATTTTATCGTATGCGTACCCGCCGCTAAAACCGCATTATACGACAACGTAATCGGAGTAGGCATAGCCGCTAACCCCGTTCGATTGCCGCTGGATGCAAAACCCGCAGTTACATTCGTGCCATCTATGGTGATTTTAAAAGAGCCTTGAATATCCGTTTCCACAACCCCAAAATTGGAAATAATGCCTGTTGCAATTACATTGACTGTGCCCGCTTGGGTGAGCGTAAACGTTTGAGTCACTCCGGGCACATCGGCTTCCGCAGCCCCTGCGGTTAGGATTAAATTGGTCGTGCCAATCGGGTTGTACGCGCCAAATAAGGTACCTGTTGCCCCCGCCGCAGGAGTCGCCCAAGTCGCTAAACCCGTTGCATCCGAAGTTAAAACTTTGCCCGCCCCTGGCGTACCCCCCGTAATTTTCACTTGCCCTGCCACTTCTAATTTTGTACTCGGCGCAGTCGTGCCAATGCCCAAATTGCCTTCACTGGTAAGCCGCATCTTTTGAGAAGTGGTCGTTGTACCAATGGGAGTCGTCCGAAAATCGATATTTGTACCCGACGCGGTGCTTGAAAAATTTTCCGCAGCAACGCCTACAATTTCAGCACCTTGCTTCAAATTGCCCGACGCATCACTCCCTCGAAAGGAAAGTGTCCCTAAATTCCAGTTATTTTGGACATTGGAAGGAGCCGCTTTGGTGCCTTGATATTTGTCCAAGCTAATACCGTTCGTATTGTTGGTACCATAATTCACGACCGTTAATAGATTTCCGGGCGATGGAGTGGTCGATTCTAATACAAACATCCCTCCTGTGGATGCCCAAGTGAGGTGGTTTGTCCCTAAAGTGGCGGTTCTCGTGCCTGTTAACGTACCATTTGTATTATAAAGATTGACACCCCCTGCTAATGCATCTGCTAATTGGACCCATTTTGTACCATCATTGTAATAATAACCGGGTGTGACATCGCCTGCGGTGGCAGTATTATAAACCGACATCCCCGCAACGTGTGCAGCAAGCGGTGCAAAAGCAGTTGTGCTCGTTAAAGCAACCCGAGGCAATAATAAACCTTTATTGGTGGATTCGATTTCTAACAACGCATCTGCATTGATGGTCGTGGGATTATTACCCAATTTAATTTGAGCCTGCGCTTGACTTATGGCGAAGTACAGCACAGTCGCTGTCAGTAAAAATTTTTTCATTGATTTGAGTATATTTTTGTATTTATTTGCTAAGTGTAGGACGAATTGGAACGCGGATGACACGGATTGAGGCGGATTTACACGGATTTTTTTAGGCTGCTTAACAGATTTTTAAGGATAAATTCCCAAAAAAATCCGTGCAAATCCGCCCTCATCTGCGTCATCCGTGTTCCAATTACGCCTAAATGTAACGCTTTAATAACCTAAAATACCAGCATTTGCGTTACAAGCGGCTGGATTGACGACTATATTTACAGGATTTGCGCCCACTCCATTATTAGAACCCATCGTCACATTCGTCGGATTGCTAAAATTACCCGTCGTTGGGTTAATCGTCCCTTGCGCCGCCGCCAGCACAGGCGCAGTCAACGTACAAGTTGCCATCCCACTCGCCATCGTCCCATTGGCAAACGTAAGCACATTACCCGAAAGCGTACCCGTACCCCCACACGAATTCGTCACCGTCGCGCCCGCAGGAAAACTCAATCCGGGCGGCAACGTATAAGTATAACCCATCCCCGTTTGAGCAGGATTGCCCGCCGAATTCGTCAGCGTCAACGTCATGGTACCTGGTTGCCCTACCGTCATCGGGTTGCTAAAACCCACCGAAACCGTCGGCGGCACCAGCATCGCACAAACCGCATTCCCACCATAATTCGCATTATACGTGTCGCCGCCCGCGCCCAATATCGAAAAGGCTTGTCCAGCATTGATACTATTTGCTTGTAACGCATTGTATTCCAACGAATTATGAACAATAATATACAAATCACCCAAACAACCATTCTGGCTCTGAAAACTGAAAATAGGAAATTCTGTATTGGCAGCAATCGCCGCAGGCGTATAATTTGCGCTTCCGACATCAAAATTGAAGAATAAATAATCTTTTCCTGCCGAATATGCAGGATTATCCAAGCGAGTCAGGCTCACCACATTGGCACTTGCCCAACCCACCGCCGTTTGAATCGCTGTCGGCACAAACCGAGTCGCGCCCGTTCCTGTGGGCGCAACCACCGTGACATAAACGTTCGCAAACCGTGACGCTGTTGGATTATACGCCGCAGATACCTTTCCATACACCGTATAAGTCTGAGTACCAACGTTATAAGCGATTTTATACTGACCTTGCTGGGCAAACAAGGGCGCAGAAGTCATCCCTAAACAAAGAAAGAGTGGTAAAAAAAAGGATTTCATTGAAAGCAAGTTTTGGAATTTATTTGTGCGAATATGGAAACAAGTATGAGTAGATTTTAGATAGATAAAAAACCTAAATATGCTATTTTGTGACAGCACAAGGTAAGATAACAAAATTAAGTTACAACCCATATAACGAAAATAAAAATAAATCGCAGGATGCAATTATTTACCAATTCATTCAAAAAACGCTTATTTTTGCACTATAATCCTTTACAAGGATGCCTTCAAGGAAGCCACAAATAATTAATAATAATTATTCTATTTATAATTACTATTTATAATTTATTGATTCACAAATCTGTAAGCAAACAAATTATGATTTACACTCATTTCCATTTTGGAAATTTTTGAATTAGAATGCTTGGGATTGGAAGGATGAAACGGCTGTTTTCGTCCGAAAAACGCAGATTTTACTAAAAAATATTCTCTTTATCCTTCCAATCCCAAGCATCCTAATTCAAGCCTTTAACAAACTTAGAATTATTATATATTACATGAACCTTTTTTCTACTCTTGCTGCTGGCGCAATACGCCTGCTTATCTACTTTTTCATGCTTTTGCCGACCTGGACCAAGGCGCAATGGAGCCTTAACCTCGGTGGTTCGGGAGAAATCAGCCATCTCAATCAACTCAATGCCATTATTGATTACCACAATCACTTGAATGCTTCCGCGTTGATAGCACCTTTGCCTCATTTTGGCTCGTTTACGGGTCGTTCCATAGAAATCGGGAGGGATTGGAAGCACTTACAATTGGGCGGGCATTACAATCGGCTGACGCAAATGGTTCGGAATAACAGCGCGCTCGCTCCAAATACTTCCATGGAATTATTGTATTACAATGCGCAAATCGGCATTCGAGCGGAGTGGATGTTCAGTTCTTATTTTGGGATGGGCGGCACGTTGGATTGCAATCTTTTAAATGTCAGCCGCAGTAATCCGATTAAACAAAATGGTTATTATACGAATAGTGCCAGCTTGTTTGCGGAAGGCTATTGGAGTTATCGGTATCAATTGCATTTTCAAAAGCTGTTGAATCCATATTTTGCGGTCAGTTTTCGACCTTATTACCAACAAAGTTTTAATCCGCTTGATTTTTCGGGTGTGCATCGGTCGTTGGGCAAAACGGTGACGACGCTGAGTTTTGTCAGAGACGTACCTGAATTCGCCGCCGCACCCCAACGTTGGATTACTTTTGGCAGTGAGCTTACATTAAGAATGTTTTTAAGTCATAAAGGCGCGAATTCGG
Source organism: Bacteroidota bacterium (assembly GCA_039795795.1). Lineage (GTDB taxonomy): Bacteria > Bacteroidota > Bacteroidia > Chitinophagales > Saprospiraceae > JAAFJT01. Next base: position 14,842 of record JBDKKX010000004.1, read on the forward strand.
ATTAAATGGGATTTTTTTGGGATTAAATGGGATTGATTTTTTAGGATTATTAGGATTTAGAAAAATCCTAATAATCCTAAAAAAATCAATCCCATTTAATCCCAAAAAAATCCCATTTAATCCTAATTTTAATCGATGCCCACTCCCGTCGGTTCCCAGACTTGGAAATACACCGTACAAAAATGTTTCGGATCATGTTTCATCTGAAAAGTCATATCCCATTCAAAAAAAGGAGCCAACACATTGGGTATCGAAATCGCATGAATCGGAAATTCCATATCGAAATCCTGCGTCGGACGCTTCAATTCGCGGCGCAAAAAAGGCAACATTTTATCTTTGATGACAGGAAAAGTTTGTTGCAATTTAATGTAAAAGCTCCGTTGTGCATCGGAAGGTCCCGATTCTAAACCATTAATATAAATTTGCACCGATTTCCCAGTGGGATAAAAATGTCCTTCTCCAGTAAAAATCCCATTTCCTTGCGGGCGCAACGAGCCAAAGACTTCATCTTCTAAGCATTTGGGTTGCCAAATGTCCCACCATTTTTTTAAAAGATTCATTGTTTTTGGTTAGGTTTTATGAATGATGAATGATGAATGATGAATGATAAATGATGAATTTTATTCATCATTTATCATTTATCATTCATCATTCATCATTCATCATTCATCATTTATCATTCATCATTTATCATTCATCATTATATTAATCCAATTCTTGTTGTATGGTTTGGCACAATTCCACTAATACGCTATTTGTGCCTTTGGGGTGCAAAAAGCAAACCCATTTGTTATCTGCCCCGCGTTTGGGCGTTTCGTTCAATAAAGTGAAGCCTTCGGATACCAATCGGTGCATTTCCGCGTGAATATCCGCCACTTCAAAGGCAATATGATGAATCCCTTCGCCTTTTTTGTCCAAAAATTTAGCAATTGGGCTATTGGGATGCGTTGCTTCCAACAATTCAATTTTGGAATCGCCGATTTTGAAAAACGACGTTTTGACGTGTTCCGAAGCAACTGCCTCAATTTTATAATGCGGCGCGCCAAGCAATTTTGCAAAAAGCGCGTTACTCGCCTCCAAATTTTTAACGGCAATGCCGATATGTTCTATTTTTAACATGTTGAATAGTTATAAGTAATCAAAATCATACACTTAACGATAGCACTAACGCAGCTCCCCGCAGTCGAGCCTTCGTGCGGTGGAGTTTTCAGAGAGTTGCTGTGCAGTGTTTTGTTATTCGCATATTTTTTAATATTTATTATTTTATTAATAATAAAATAATGATAATCAATATTTTAAAGTTGCGTAATAAACAAATACTATCCTTTTGATGGATATTGAACAGGAGGGAGCGAAAAGGTCGCTTTCACCAATAATGCTTCTCCCTCCTCTGTAAAAATATCATATGGACTTTCGCCTACTTGCACGAGTAAGCCATTATGCAAAGGTTCTGTTTGTAGGAGTGAATTACTTTCAAAAGCAGACCGACCGCCTTGTATTATTAATTCTTCCGCACTCAAATATTGGAGCCAAACTAAAAAACGCAAATAATTATTTCTACTGACCATGCTTGGTTCTATATGTTTTCCATTGAAAACAGAATAATATAAGGTGAAACAACATTGAGCATAGTGCGTTTGCGGGCACTTGTGGAGTAAATCGGTAAAGAATGCTTTCAATTTTGCAGTCGTTACCTGCTCCACAAGAGCTAAGTCAATATCAATAACAATCTGGTGGCTTATCCCATCTTGAAAAAAAGCAATAAAACAATAATGTTGATGTGTGGCTTGAATATTAATGAGCGTTCCTGTAGGACCATTGGGTTCGAGGATGGCTAATAATTGTGGATCTAAATAACTCTGAATCTGCTTTTTTCGCAACCTAGAAGGACTCTTGCCTGTAAACTTCACTTCCAATGGTTTCGGTAAAAAAGAATTTTCTAAATACGTTAATACAGGTAATAAACCATTAAAACCCAAAGTATTCACAGCACTTTTGTAAGGGAATAGAATTCTAATTTGAATATATTCGCTGGATGATTTCTCCATTTTTACAATTTTAAATTTTTTCTAAACTACCGTTATTTGCTGGTACATAATAATAAATTTCGGTTCCACCACCTAACACACGTCTAATTTCTAACACTACTGGCGATCTGCTTAGATTCGTTGGAAACTTAGGATCCGCAACTGGCTTTTCTGCAAAAACATATATAAAACGGGCAATGACTCCTTGTCCATTATTAAAAACGAGGGCGCGTTTTGTAAGTTGTTCCGCAGGTACATCTTTTGAATGTTTAAATTCTACAGCTACCACTTGCTGATTTGCCGATGTGGTTGGTATTAGATAATGAAAATCAACAACGATACTAGGCAGCCCTTTTGGGTTTTTACGAATTAAGGCATTGCCCAACACATAAGTATTTAATCTTGCGTACTCGACCTTATTATGTTGCTGCATTCCCCAATGTTCAAAAATGGAACCTTTTATAGCATTATGTTCCATAACACTACCGCTTTGTGTCAATAATAATAGATCTGCATAAGAAATATTTTGTCCAATCGTTTGATTTGCAACGGACGTAATTAAGGGTAAGACATCTTCCAAAAAATTCCCTCCTTTTATTAAATTAGCAGATAAAGCAGTTCTAAGTGCATTCAGTAAATTAAGGGTCACACCTAATGTGTTAATAGGCACTTTTGTTCTATCGGACTCATACGCATTCATCATCGCTACAAACTTAGTTTGCGCGGTCACAGTCTTTAAAACTAGTAAATTTTTTTCAAGATGAGTTAGAGTAGCCGTTCCAAAAAGGGTGGATAAATTCGTTCGTGTCCCTGCTTGTTGAATAATCGCGATAAAATCAGTTTCATCAATGGCATCTTTTAATTTTTTTAGAGTAGCTACTGGTTCTTTTCCATTCTGTAAATAAGTTGTGAAAAGGGTTTGTACATTTTTTAAATTTTGTTTATAAAATAATTTTTCCGAAATTGTTTTTGCATGGACTAGAACATCGTAATCCCCTGTTATAGGGGTTGTTTTAATATTACAGTTATATTTTAAAAAAAGCCAACCATCAAAAACCGTCGAAAGATCATTGAGGAAGCCTTTGGGCTTTTTAAGATTTGTGGGTGTAATAAGGGTTATATCGTCGAAGTAAGAGTCAATCAAACTCACTTTCGTATCGCGCCAAGCATCCAATAAAACATTTCTTTGGTCCAGTGGGAGCGGTTGTCCATTTACTCTTAAATCATCTATTTTTTTACCTTCTGGAGAAAGGGGACGAGCCAAAGTGACTGAAGTCATGCCGTCAAGAATGGGTTGATTGGTTCCTAATGGAATTGCTGGATCGGTTAAGAGGCGTGCTACGGGTATCTTTTGACCCGCAATGGCTGCTGAAAACAGTCTACAAGCACCATAACCTTGAATTGTCCCATTTTCAAAAAGAACCACATCCCCATCCCACCCAATCACAGGACGCATAGCGCGTTTAGGGTTTGCACTGGTATCTAATTTCGCCAACGCATTTGCCAGATTTTGAGTGGCGGTGGTATCGCTGCAGGATAATAGAATAATCGGCTTCGTGTCTATGCACTTACTGGCGATGCGGTTCGCTAAGGATAAGTCCGTAATCGTATTCCAAAGGTTGCCTTCCAAGATTTTAAAGGTGCCACCGACCCCATGTACCACAACATAAGTGTAATTGTCTTTGGGGATGAGTTGCAGACTTTTTTGAACAAAAATGGAATCCGATGGCAGGAGACCAATGGATTGCCGAGTTAAATCCATTTGACCCAATAGATTAAACGGGGTACTCCAAAGAACTGCGAACCCTAAATAAATTACTTTTAAAAAACGAATCATAAAAAACGGTATTTTGATAAAAAATAGAGATACAATTTTGTTTTGGTTTTATTGGAGGCACAAAAATAATCTTTTAATCCTATTTGTTTTTTTGATAATGATAAATACTTGCTGGACATATTTGCCCTTAAACGCTTTCGCATGGGTGCGTTTTGTACCCTTCCTGCCTCAAAACCATTCGACAAACATTACTTTTCCACCTCAAAAGTCTACAACTATACCCCACAATTCATGGGCTGAAAGCCCGTTCTTATTTAGATATAAAAAATTGCAGACAACAAGTTTTTAAAAACTGTTAGGTGTATTTTACTACATTTTGTTTTTTTCCCAATGTTTTTGTTCCTCCGCCTCTCCCAAAATAACTAAATAATTCATATAACGCGATTCTGCAATTTCACCCTTTTCCACTGCCGCTTTCACCGCGCAATGCGGTTCTTCGCGATGCAAACACGAACCCCCAAATCGACATTGTTTCGAGGTTTCAAAAATTTCTCGAAAGTTATGAGCAATATCAAACTTATCTAAGTTATTGAAACCCAATATCTTCATTCCGGGCGTATCAATCAACGAACCCCCAAAACTCAACAGATGCATTTCTGCAAACGTCGTCGTATGCTGTCCTTTTCCCGAATAATCCGAAATATCGCCCGTCCGCAAATCCAATTGCGGCTGCATCGCATTCACCACCGACGATTTCCCAACCCCCGATTGACCACTCAATAAAGTCACTTTATCTTTCAAAAGGGCTTTCAACGGTTCTAAACCTTGCCCCTGTATCGCAGAAACCAATAAAACAGTATAACCTATTTTTCGATATATATTCCTGATTTCCAAATAATTATCCATCGCAATATCGTCATATAAATCCGCTTTATTGAAAACAATAATCGTTGGAATATTACGCGGTTCGGTCATCAACAAAAACCTATCAATAAAGCCCGCTTTAAACATCGGCGCAACCACCGTCGTAAACAACACAGCTTGGTCGATATTCGCAGCCACTAAGTGCATCGCCATTCGATTATGCGGCGATTGCCGCGCAACATAATTCACACGCGGCAAAATTTTCCGAATCATGCCATTGCCATCCGCTTCCAACGCAAATTGTACTTTATCCCCCACCGCCACAGGATTGGTTAACAACAAATTGTTTAATCTGTGTTTGCCCACAATGCGACAAATGATGATTTGAGCATCCCCGTCCCGACGCACTTGATACCAACTGCCCGTTGATTTTATAACAATACCATTTTGCATAGCATGATTTTTTGTATTTGAATTAGGAATGAAGGACGCAAAATTCAGGTTACACTTTGAGATATATTGTGATACGAATGGATGTACGGATTTAACAGATTTCACGGATTTGTACGGATTTTTTTTCTTTTGCTTAGATTTTGAGCAGGAAACCCAAGCAAAAGAAAAAAAATCCGTACGAATCTGTGAAATCTGTTAAATCCGTACATCCATTCGTATCGCAATGTATCTCAAGGTGTAACCTCTTGCATTCCTAAAAATCCTTCATTTCTGATTCAAAAATTAAAATTTTCTAAAACTATTTTGAGTAGAATGCACTGCATCCGCAATTTCCAACATCAAACCCGGTTCTCGTTCCAACGCCGTTCCAACAACAATAATATCTGCTCCAGCGCGCACATTGGCAGCCGCATGTTCAGGCGTGCGAATCCCGCCGCCGACAATCAACGGCACATCTACCGCCCGATGCGTTGTCGCAATCATCGACTCGCTCACCCCCCGACTCGCGCCACTGCCCGCATCCAAATAAATCAATTGCAAGCCCAATTGTTGCCCCGCAAGCGCGGTACAAGCCGCGATTTCATCCTTATTATAAGGTATCGGAAACGTCCCACTAATATACGAAGCCGTTGTCGGCGTACCGCCGTCCACCAAAACATAACCTGTGGACATGATTTCCAACCCACTTTTCTTCAAAGCCGTCGCGGATAATACATGTTGCCCAATCAATAAATCCGGATTTCTGCCCGAAATAAGCGATAACAATAGAATTGCATCCGCTTTGGAATTGATTTGCTGCGGGCTGCCGGGGAATAAAACGGTCGGAATCGTCGATAATTTTCGGATAGTCTCCAAACAATAATCCATCATATCATGCACGACAAGGCTGCCGCCCACAAAAAAATAATCCACCCGAGCCTCTTTGGAAAGGGCGAGAATGCGTTCCAAGTTGCCAAGCCGCATTTTATCGGGGTCAATTAAGACCGCGAATTTTTTTTCTTTGCGTTTTTTGGCTTCGAGCAATAATTGATAAAGGCGTTGATTCATTATAATCAGGTAATTCGTGGGTGGCTTCACAGGTAAAAAGACCTGCAAAGATAACGAATTATTCAAAAAAAACGTCCTTTCGGGACTTTGTGACGGCGAATTCTGTAATAATTTGTATTTGAATTCGGAATGAAAGACAGAAAGGAATCCAGAACACATGTCCTGGATTCCTTTCTGTCCTTCATTCCGAATTCAAATACAAATTTAAATTATTGAATTTCAATGGTTTGCGTCAAATTCTTAGGCTCAATTTTGGGAATCGTCAGCGTCAAAACGCCTTGTTCGTAAGCGGCTTTGATTTGAGTGGCATCCACATTGTCGGGCAATTCAAAATGCCGTTTGAAAGTCGAATAATTAAATTCGCGTCTCGTATAACGAATTTCTGTTGGATTAGGCGTTTCCGTAGCCGCTTTTTGAGTGGCGGAAATCGTCAATTGTCCTTTTTCGATGTGGACTTTAAACGCTTCTTTCGCCAAACCTGGAGCCGCTAATTCGATTTTGAACGCATGCTCATTTTCAATAATATTGACCGCAGGATGCGTGTGCGCAAAATCAGCTCCTCCTACAAAATCACCGATATTGCGATGCAACACTTCGTCGAACAAATGATTAACAGTTTGCATAGCAGCAGGCGCGAACGGATTGAATTTTACAAATCTCATGATTTTTTAATTTTTAGCTTTTAGAAATCTTTTTTTTTGTGGAGTCATCCGATTGCGATGACAAGGACTCTTATGCAAGGCGCGTACCATTGCCAAAAAAAAATTTTTTCAAGTCAAAATGACTTATTTTTATAAAAAATACATGACATTTTGTCAAAAATTCATAAAAATACATGACATTTTGTCAAAAAAATTAACAAAATATTTAAAAATAATAAAATAAAAAACTATAAGTACAAGCCCATGAAAAAAAAAAAGGATTCCCACTTCAATTCAGCCATAAATAATTATCTTTGCGTTCAAATGGGAAAACGTTTCTTTCATTAAAAATAGCAAATACAACGATGCTCAATGTCAAATTTTTAGAAGCCGAATTACGGGACCAGTTTTTTTTGGATGATAACAAACGTGCTTGGATTATTGGTTTTAGTGGCGGGAAAGATTCCACAATGCTTTTACAATTGGTTTGGAACAGCATCAAGCAATTTCCTGCTGAAATTCGTCAGATGCGTGAAGTCTATGTGATTTGTAATAATACATTGGTAGAAAATCCAAAAATTTTAGATTATACGGACAAAATTTTGAATAAAATCGAAAAAGCGGCAGCCGAACAAGGAATGCCGTTTCGGGTTGTGCGTACTACGCCAAAGTTAGAAGATACTTTTTGGCTCAATTTAATTGGTAGAGGCTACCCTGCACCGAATAATGTTTTTCGATGGTGTACCGAACGACTGAAAATCAATCCAACCACCAAATTTATTTTGGATACGGTTAGTAAAACAGGCGAAGCGATTTTATTACTCGGTACAAGAGAAGATGAAAGTACAAATCGAGCTAAAAATATGCGTAAACACGAACGCATCGGACAACGATTGCGTCGGCATATTTTGCCGAATACTTACGCTTATGCTCCTTTGAAAGACGTGACAACTGCCGAAGTTTGGCAATATTTGCTGCAAGTGCCTTCGCCTTGGGGAGCAAGCAATCGGGATTTAATAACCTTGTACTCCAACGCGAGTGGAGGCGATTGTCCGTTAGTAGTGGATACCACTACGCCAAGTTGCGGTCAAAGCCGTTTTGGTTGCTGGGTTTGTACGGTCGTGAGCAAAGATAAATCCATGACTGCCTTAATTGATAATGGTGAAGAATGGATGTTGCCCTTGTTGGAACTCCGCGATTTGTTAGCCGTTTCTCGGGATAGTGATTATTATCGGGAAACTCGCCGTCGAGATGGTACCGAAAAAGAGGGGCAAATGGGTCCATATCGCCCATGGTTTAGAGCTAAAATTTTAGAAGAAGTTTTGAAAGCACAAGAGGCAATTCAAATCGAAGAACCTCAAATGTCACTCATTAGTTATCAAGAATTAGTAGCAATTCAGATACTTTGGTATCGAGATAGTATCTTTGAATTTCGAGTTTCAGATATTTATAATCAAATTTTCAATTCTGATATGATGAAATCCGATAAATTGGAAGAACAAAAGCGGCGAGAAGCAGAAATCTTACAACAAGTGTGTAAAGAAAGTAGCGAAGATATTGCCCTCATCAACGAAATGTTAACCTTACAAAAATCTAAAATTTTACTGCGTAAAAAACGAGGGCTTTCAGATGATTTGGAGACAAGTCTCGAAAGATTCTTGGACAAAATAGTTCCAAAATAACGATATGTATATCAAACAATTAGAGTTACACAACTTTCGGCAATACAAAGGCACCAATATTCTGCCTCTTGACACGGAGGAAAATAAAAATATTATCATTGTTAGCGGAATGAATGGCTTTGGCAAAACCAATGTTTTGCTTTCGCTTGTGTGGTGTTTATATGGCAATGGCACCGAAAATGTAGATGATTTTTTTAAAAAAATACTGGCGGAACAGGGCGGGTACAAACGTTACATCGCTAATAGTTTGAATTGGTCGGCGAAAAATGAAGGGCAAACGCGTTTTCATGTGTCTGTTACATTATCCGAGGTGGAAATCACCGCAGTCCCTTGCCAAACGATTGTTGTAACGCGTTATTATGATACGAATTCGGTGCATCGGGAACGCTTAGAAATCTTATTTGATGGTCAAGTCAATGAGTTGGTGCAGCAGGAATATGGTTATGACTTGTTTATTCGGGATTATTTGATTCCGTTAGAAACCGCAAAATTTTTCTTTTTTGATGCCGAAAAAATTATTTCCTTAGCGGATTCCATCGAAAAATCAAGAGATGAACACAAAGCGTTGAGTAAAGCTTTCTCGGAAGTGTTGGGCATTCAAAAATATGAGAATTTGAGAGAAAGTTTGGAAAATATGCAGCAACGTTTTACCAAAGAATCGGCAACCCCTGCCGACCGAAAACGACTCATAGAATTAGATAAACAATTGGAACAAAATGAAATTGATTGGAAATCGAAATCCTTGGAAGTGGATGAATTAAAAGAACGCAATCAAAGTTTGCGTTTTGAATCGAACCAATATCAAAACAAATTGATTAAAGAAGGGAATAAAATTACGGCTGAAGAAGTCAATGCGTTAAGGAAGCGAAATGAAGCGATTGAAAAAGATACGGAAAAAGTGTTAGAAGCTTTGCGAGAATTGTTGGATTTAGCACCGTTTGCGATAGCGGGCGAAACCATGTTGGATATTTCAGAACAAGTCGAAAAAGAATCTATTTTTAAAAAAATAAAGTTTCAAGATGAAGAAATTGATAACAAAACAGAAGAAATTTTAGATGAAATAGAAGCACGCAAAAAAGAATTTCCTGAAGTCGTGAAGCAAAAAGTTTCTGATTTTTATAATGGTTCGATTCGACAGTTGATTCGGAAACATTTTTTTAGCCATTACGCAGAAACAGAAGGGTCAAAACCCGTAGAACCGTTACATGATTTTTTAGAAACGGAGCGAAATGAGTTTAATACGTTGTTAAATAACCTTAAACATTCTTATAAACAGCGTTTCAAAAGTGTTACAAAGGAGTATCATGCTTTGCGAAGCGAAGGCAACATGAATAAGAAAAAATTGCGAGATGCTGAATCCAATGAAGAAGACCCTATTGTATCCGAATATCGCCGCAAAAAAGCGGAAATTGATTCCGACACGCTGGCAAATGAAGATAAAATTGAAAAATTGAATCAAGCGATTGGAGGGATTCATAATCAACAAAATGCGATTAAATCAGAACAAAGTCAGTTGTCTAAAAGAGTACAAATTGCCACAGAGTTAAAACAAAAACATGAATTAACCAAGCGGCTTTTGAGCGAGTTGAAAGCATTTATCATTCAGTTTAAAGAGGAAAAACGAAAGCGGTTTGCAGATAAAATTTATCATTCGTTGGCGGCGTTAATGCACAAAAAATTGGTTGCATCCGTAGAGGTGGAGATGATTGGCGAGGATATTGAGATACATTTGAAACGGGCGGATGGTTCCAATGTACCCAAAGATAGCCTTTCCAATGGTGAAAAACAACTTTATGCGACTTCTCTTTTGCGTGCTTTGGCGGAAGAATCGGGCATTGAGTTTCCGATTTTCGTGGACAGCCCCATGCAAAAGTTAGACCCGCTTCATTCAGAACAAATTATATTGTCTTTTTACCCGAATGTGAGTAAGCAAGTGGTGATTTTTCCGATTTTGACCAAAGAATTGATTGAGGAGGAGTTTGATAAGTTGAAATTGTTTGTGAATAAAACTTATTTTATTGATCATCAAGAAGGGGTATCGTCGTTTCAAAACGTGCCTGTGGAAGCATTGTTTGGTGAATTTAGAAAGCGTAAAAACAATTGGAAAGTTTAAATCGTTTGGAGACTGCGGAATGTAAATTTCGGATTTCGGAAGGTCTCTCACCAGTTCGGGAAACTTTCCAAGTTTCCCGAACTGGTGAGACTTTCCGAAATCCACCTTCCGAAATCCAATTTATTTTAACTTTATCAGCCAACTAAATTAAACCAATGATCTGTGACGATGTTAGAATGATAGAAACCAATACCCAAACCCGCCAACTTCGGCTCTTAGGCGAACTCGTTCGGCAAGTTGAAAACCAAAAACCGTTGTTCGTTTTAGAGACCGAAATGCACCAATGGAGTGAAAAGGAAGAACAATTGAATCCAACTTACCGCAAAGCCACTGGAAAATTAACCGAAAAGGGCAAAAAAACACAAGCATTCAAATATTACATCTCGTTCGCTAAAAAATTACAATTGATTTCCGTAACAGGACAATTGGTGGAATGGACCAAATTTGGAGAAATTTTTACGTTGCTATTTCCAACTTACCAAGCCGCAGAAAACTTATTTTTTTGGTATTGGTTGATGAAATATGATGCCGATACTTTGTTAACCATCGGGCAGATTGTGGCGAATGCAACCACTCCTTTAAAAGATGTTGCGATTCGACTTCAATATATGGAGCAATTGAAAACGCGCTTTTGGGTTAAAATCAAGCAAGCAAACAGCAATACTGTCCTTGCTACAGAAACGATATTGCGTCAGCTCGAAACCGAAACGAGTCATTCATTGGTAGCTCATAAACATTTAGTGCCGCCAAGATTGGTTTGGTTACAGGAGTTAGGCATTCTAAATACAGGAACGAAGTATCAATTCACACCCGTAGGTATGGCGATTTGGAAGCAATTGCCGACTTTGAAAGACGGCATGAGCAAAGATATTTCGGAAAATTGGCTCAAACAAGTTGCTTTAACCGATTTTAAGGCAGGTATGCAGCCGCTTTTATGGGAAAATATAGCAGCAGCAGTTCAAAAACAATGGATTGCTCAAAGTTTAAGTTTTTTTTACGAAAAAACTTATAAATCAAAAGAAAATAGTTATCGAATGAATGGATATAGTGCATTGTTATTTGCAGTATTTCACATTCATAATTGCCATCAAGTGACGGTCAATAGAACAGATTTAGAACTGATTTTAAAAACACCCTTAGTGCAACCGCCTTATTTGTTTGTTTATAGCCCTGCGGAACGCCACTATGAAAGTTATATAACTATAACATTTATATAAAATAAATCAATTATGACACTTAAAAAACGGCAACCTTTTTTATGTTTCGTGGATGCCAATAGCTATTTTTACATGCGAGTGGCTCATTTGCATAAAAATAGATTGGATGAGGAGGGTAAAACGTTATGGGATTATTTAGCAAAATCTATGGAAGTGCGGTTTAGTGATGTCGTTTGTGCTGAATTAAATCGAAATGATCAGAAATTTTCAGCCTACTATAAAATGACCCCAGAACAATGTATCGCAAGGCATAGTCAACATTTGTATTCGTTTCGCAAAGACCCAACTTTTGTTGTAGAAGCCTTGTTTAATAAAGCGATTGTAATGGGCGAGCCTGACGGCGGCGAAAAAGTAAATTTTGCTGCCGCCCTTGATGCCTACTTTTTAAATAAGCGATTGGCTTATATTACAGATGAATCTATTGGCAACCCAAGCAAAGGGGAACCACACGGTTTTATGACGGATTTGATAACGACGTTTCCATTTTTTCCGATTTGGAATACATACGATGCGATTTTGCATCTTTGTGCCCAAAATGTAATCCATATAGAGTTGGCACAGGATGCCATTATTGAAGTCAGTAGTTTCAAGGCAAAAATAGAAAGAGATACTTTTTCAAGCCAACAGGAAATGGATTTAAAGCAAGGCAAAAATAAAAAAGAAGTACTCAATAAGTATTCGGAGTTGATAAAGCAATCACAAGATCGGATGACAAAAATCAGAATGAGTTATCAAATTAAATTAAATTTAATTCAAAAAATTATATCAATATGACCTACGCGGACTTGAATCTAAAATATAATCCTTTTGAAGATGTGGTGCCGTCTTCTGACCATTTATTTTGGGCGGGGATGCAGCGTCAAAAACAGGATATTGAAGCCACTTATCGAGAAGCATTTGACAGACGCACCCGACAAGTGGTCTTGAATTGGGGACCCTGGGGCGGTGGAAAAACATTTGCTGCTAAATTTTTTTCAGAAACGCCTCAAAATCACATTGCTCGTCCCGAACAAATGATTTCGATTGTCATCAGTGCACCTTCTGACGCGGCGAGTCTTATTAAAAATTTAATTGATAGAATTATTGATACCTTTTCCCCCGAAACCTTGGGCAGACACATCGGAACCGCGATACAACAGCTTGGAAATGAGGCACTTATCAAAAAAATACACCAGCGAATTCAAAATTATGAAATCGCCAGCACCATTGTTTACCTGTGCGACCCGAAAATGATGCACTCCGATTCGCCCACCAAAGCAGGCAATTTATTATTAAAATATCTGAATGATAGTTTTGATAGTTCTAAACATCGGATTCAATTAAAAATCAATCGTCCGTTGAAAGGAGAAGATAATTATATTCAATTTTTGGCGGGCGTGTTAGTTGCATTGGCATCTGGGACGATTGAAAATCGGGAAAAACGCATTTTTTTGTGGATAGACGAAGTAGAACACCTGATTTATTACAATGCAAAACAATATCGTGCTTTTTCTCAAACGATTCGGGAATTAAGCGACAAAGTCAGTGAACATTTTACCATTTTTTTGAATTTATCTTTATCTGAAAACGAAATTCATAAGGTGAACACCTTTCTCGGTAATGCGTTGGAATCCAGGATTCATAAAAATATTCGGTTTCGAGATTTGACGATGGAAGATGCCTTCTTATATTGCAAAGATTTAATAAGTCACGCACAGATAATGCCGCAACCCAATCTTTATGCTCCTTTAACTGAAGCAATTTTTAGGCACTTGTTGGAAAAACTGCCTAAAGAGAAAATTATTCCAAGAGAAATCAATAAATTGTGTTACCATTTTCTAAATTACGTCAAAGAAAATAATATAAAAAATATTACTTCATCAACCGCTGAGTTGTATCAAAAAGAGACTCTTTATGGAAATTAATATCCGAACATCCGAAGCCAGTTTAGAATTGGTTCGAAAATTTACGCAACGTTTTAATGTAAAAGCTGAAAATGTAGTACCGCGTATTGCACTTGCTTACTCCATCTCGAAAGGGCGCAAAATGAGGTTGCCCGATACCAAAGATAGCAAGGGTAAAGAATACAAAGACAATA
>JBDKKX010000005.1:0-26905 GCA_039795795.1 Bacteroidota bacterium
ATCCTAAAAAATCAATCCGATTTAATCCCAAAAAAATCCCATTTAATCCGAATTCCGAAGCCCACTCACCTCAAAGGCTTTCAACGCACCGCCATTGACCCCCACTAAAACGATTTTTTTACCATTAATCTTCAAATTGCCCATCAAACGGCTATTTTCTGGCACTGAAAAACCACTCGTCCGACCTAAAATAGGTTTAAAAGTACCTGTCCCTTGCCCTTCCAACATTAATCCAATCGATGCATCATACCGCGCCGTCTCCACTTCCACCTCATATTTATTGCCCACGAGCAAAACATCCATTTTGCCATCTTGATTAAAATCGTCGATAGAAAAATCATGAATGACCGAAAATTGCGCTTCCGTCGGCAATAATTTGTATTGAAATTGCCCATTTCCCAAATTTTCGAGGTAAATACTGCCCATTTCATCGATTTCGTAATGCAACGCAGTCTTTAATTTCTCTGGCGTGTAAATATCATTCAACGTTGCTTTCGCAAAAGCATCATACGTTTTGAACTTTTCCGCAACAAAAGGCATTTGTTGCGAAGAACATTCTCGTCCACGCACAGGTAGCAAAGTGCCATTGACTTCTTTGCTTAAAACCACATCATTCACGCCATTTGAATCAAAATCACAACTATATACATGAAATTTTTTCGCATTCGACGATTTAAATTTGTTATTCAAACCGACATTCCCAACCAAATAATCTTCGTCGCCATCGCCATCAAAGTCAAAAGCCTTAATCGAATGCCACATCCCGTGCGTTTTTTCTAACGATTTTGCATTGTATTTGGATAATTTGCCTTTTTTGTTTTCAAAAATTTGAATATTCATCCATTCGCCGACAATCATTAAATCTTTATCGCCATCGTTGTCAAAATCTGTCCAAATCGCAGAACGAACCATTCCAATTCGTTGCAAATCTAATGGGGTAATATCCGTGAATTTCCCATTTTTATTCTGTAATAAATAGCTTCGAGCAGGATAAGGATACTTTTGTTGCTCCATCAGCCCGCCCACAAATAAATCTTCATCGCCGTCGCCATCAAAATCATATACCGCAACCGCGCCTGTGGAAACCAACATTTGCGGCAACGCATCTTCACTGGCTATGAATTGACCATTTTTATTCATATATAATTGGTCTTGCAACATTGCCGAATTCGTTGGATATTGATTGCTTCCGTGCGCAACGTATAAATCTAATTTTCCATCACCATCTGCATCAAAAAATACTGCTTTCGTCGTTTCACCGAGCGCGTCATCATTCAAATACTGCCATTGAAACCTGCCATTTGCCCGTTGAATGAAGATTTGACTGCTTTGACCCGCGCCCCCGCCGATGAAATAATCGTCTAAACCATCTTTATTTACGTCCGCAACCACTAACGCGGGACCGATTTGAGATAATTTATTGGGCAATAAAACTTCTTTTTGAAAATCATTAAAATCGGTTTCCTGATGGGTAAATGCGCCAGTACCCAAATTATAAGGTTTAAAAATGTAATTTTTCGGTATAATCATTGGCGTTTCAACCAAAGCATCCTCATATTTCAACGTCAAAACTTGATTGGAAGCAATGTTTTTTTGTTTAAAAACCTTGCCGTCTGTCCATCTCAATTCTAAACTATCAATTTGTTGTACTTGTCCTAAGCCAAAATGTAAAATGGGTTCAGACGAAGATAAATAACCGCGTGTCGGGCTTAATTCAACCATTTGTTTTTCACCGCCATTATAAAATATCGTCGCTCTTGAACCATAACCAAATTTATTTTGGGCAGTGCCTTCTAATTTAATGCGCAAAAATCGTTGTTGCGTATTATTTTTAAACACAAAAGGCGTTTCATCCACATTATTCACAATCAAATCCAAATCCCCGTCGTTGTCCAAATCCGCATAAGCCATCCCATTGGAAAAACTTTCCAAACTAAATCCCCAATCGGTATTGTTTTTAAAATGATAATTCCCTTCATTTTGGAAAGCGTAATTTTTTATTTTTTGCGACGGAAAGTTATTAATAATATCACTTAATCGTATCGTATTGGATTCCAACGCAATTTTCATTTTATTCAAACCGTCCACAAATCGAATATCGCGTTTGATGCCGTTCGTAACGAGGATATCTTTCTTGGAATCGTTGTCAATGTCCGCAAACAGCGCGCTCCAACTCCAATCGGTATTCGCCACACCCGACAATTGTGCGATTTCGGAAAATGTTTCATTTCCATTATTGACTTGCAAAGCATTAAACATATATTGATGATTGTTGCCTGCGTCCAAAATGTTTTGAAAACGCCCCGTATTCATCGAAGCCATATTGGATTTATTGCGATAATGGTCGGACGCGCTCATATCCACCGTGTAAACGTCCAAAAAACCGTCATTATTGAAATCGGCAATGTCCGCACCCATCGAATACAGCGATTGATGCTTGAAATACGACTTATCTTTATTCAAAAAAGTGCCATTTTTTTGGTTGATATAACAAAAATCAGAAATAAAATAATCGTTTGAAACGTAAATATCTTGCCAACCATCGTTATTCAAATCGGAAATCACCACATTCAAACCGTAAGAACAATTTTCTATCCCTGCTTCCACCGACACATCTGTAAATGTATTATTGCCATTATTTCGATATAATTTATCCGAATAGCCTTTGCAACCTTGTGGATTCAACCGTTCTTGGAGCTTTTCGAGGTTATTACTCGGCGGCTGATTGACCACATATACATCTAAATCACCATCATTATCCATATCAAAGAAGCTCGCTTGCACTGAAAAACCTTCATCTGCGAGTCCGTACGCCTCCGCAGATTCCGTAAAAGTCAAATCTTTGTTGTTGATAAACAATAAGTTACGTCGTTTAGACGGTTCGCTCGACGGTTCAAACCGACAAACATATATATCTAACCAACCATCGCCATTCACATCCGCCATCGTCACGCCCGACGACCAACTATGTGCAGGATTTTTCAACAAATTGCTTGAAATATCCTTGAATTTGAAATTGCCTTGGTTCAAATACAAAGCATCATTCATTTGATTGCCCGTGAAAAACAAATCTGGTAAACCATCATTATTAATATCGCCCGCCGCGACTCCACCGCCGTTGTAAACGTAATCCCACATAATGTGATTATGTTGCGCGTTTTCTCGGATGGTGTTTTGAAAAGAAATACCTGTATTTTCACTTTTCAGCAATTCTAATAAAGGCGTTTGTTGAGCATTGAGCGCGCAGCAAAATAAGAGTGCTGTACATAATAAGTTGATTTTCATAGATTTGTACTATTTTTTAACAATGATTCATCAAAATATTTAGTACGGGACAAAATACTTTTCGGCACAGATTGAACAGATTCAACGAGATTTTCACAGATTTTTTTTTGTTTTAACGTTTGAAAATAAAAAAAAATCTGTGAAAATCCGTTGAATCTGTTCAATCTGTGATAAAAAGCGTTTTGTCATGTAACTAAAATCAAAATTAGAAAGTAAGCGATTCCGAATGCAAAAATTTCATTTTTTGTCGATAAAACCAAATTTAAAAAAAAATAAAAAATTAAATATTTTTTATTTGCATTTATTAAAAAAATACACATATATTTGTATTGCAATACGAAAAAACTAAAGAGCCTTTCAAAAGACTCCATAACCTAATATTTTAAATTTTTTTTGTTCATAAATCATTGGTATATACATGATTTCAAGTAAAGATTTGGCTAATATGAGCGTTGAAGCCCTTGCTCAAGCCATCGAAACGCATCAACAAGAATTGGCACAATTGTATCAAGCGATGTCCGCAAAGATTTCAAAACAGACGATTGGGGAAGCGTATTTGGGCGATGATAAAGTAATCGTTGCCGAATATTGGCTTAAAGTTGCCAAAGATTATCGGAATATCCTTGCGGCGGATTACAATGTGAATGATTTTGAAGCGGCGACCACTTTTTTTAAAGCGGCGGCGGATGTCACGGCACAACATGGAAGTAATGCTGTCCTTTTAAAGGATGCGCGAGATGCGGCTTCCAAAGATTGCGCTTGGCATATTTCTCATGTACGCAAAAGAGTGAAAGAATTGGAGTATAATCCGATTTTTAAATTGGTTTTGCAGCGAGAACCGAATCCTCGACAGTATAATCTCAAAATGAGTGCTGCAACGCCTGTTAAAAACGCTTAGTTTAAATTTTTTTCTTGTCATTCCGTAGGAATCTTAGTTTCCTACGGAATGACAAGAAAAAAATCTGCTAAAAACGAATTAATCGTATTTTACGACTTTAACCAATTGTTGATTCAGCCTTAAAAAATAAATTCCATTCACTTGATTGGACAAATTAAAAATATTCAACAAATCACTCGTTTGAACACTCACTTGTTTTGTAATATCTTGACCATCCACCGTCAATACTTGAAAATATTTTAAATCTATATTTTCAATGTAAATCAATCCATTCGTTGGATTCGGATACGCTTTAACCCTTTCTGTTAACTTAATTACTTTCGACAAACGAGTAACAGGAGGTACAAATTCCGTCGCGCCTCTATCAGGCATAGCATCCCGATTCATATTATAACAATCTATCTTCGGTGCAACCGAAACCAATGCCGTATTAATCGCAGGCGAAGTCGATTTCAATTTAAATTGCAACGTATCGACAAACATCGGATTTGCAAAAATCATATTTGTAGCAATGGCATTGACATCCGTATCCGCAAGTCCACTAATTAAATTATTTGAGATGTATAAATGCGTCGCACTACTCGCCGACATCGCGTAACCGAACGTTGGCGCAACTGAAATATTATTATAAACCCCAATACTATCACCGCCTTGCACCGAAATTCCAAAATTATTGCCGCTACCGTCGTAAGAAACATTATTATTATAAGCCGTATTATTAATAATATCCATTCTAATCCCTTCGTTGATGTGTACGCCACTAAATCCATTGTGATGCGTGATATTATTTTCAATTTTAATCTTACCGCGTACCCAACCATTCGCAACTGTATTTTTTTGCATCGAAATCCCTTTTCCTTCGTCAATGTGCGGCGTAATAAAGGTTTTTAATGGACTCCATGAATATACTTCATTGTAATTGTTATATACTTTATTTTTGCAAATAAAAATTTTATAATCATTATTGTTATCCACACTCGTCGAAGAATGCACCACTAAACCGTGATTCCCCACAGAAGACCGACGAGAATTGTTATGAATTTCATTTTCTAATATATTAATATAATCACATTGAAAAACCCTTAAACCAGTGCCTGTGTTATGATGAATAACATTTCTAATAATATCAATATGATTAGAACCTTGCACTAATAACCCAATATTATTAATAGTTGTCGGATTAATAATGTTATTCAACGTCGGAAAAGTCATTTTTTCAACCTGACTCGCAGGCGTACCAAAGCGCACTCTAAAAGTATCTTTATTCAAATTGTTATCGTGGTAAACAAATTGATATTTTAAAGCACTATCTATCGGAATTTGATTCACTTCGCCCTCAATTTCAAAGCCTTCGACTCGAATATACGTACTATTTCGGATTTGAAAGATATAATCGCCATCGCCTTTAATTTTGACTAAATCATTTTTGTAAGGTCGAATGACTAAATAGTTATTAGAAGTAGCAATTTTGTTATTAATTTTAACCGTTTGTTCTGTTTTCCAAACGTTCCAAACGCCATAAGTCGGGTTCGTATAAGTGCCTGCCATTATATTAATGGTGTCGCCGTGTGTGGCAATTGTGGCAGCATACGTAGCGGTTTTAAAAGGATTCGCGGTCGAAAGTCCATTATTAGTATCTTTTCCTGCGTTAGAAACAAAATAATTCGTGCCCGCGAAAGTAACATTTGTTACTAATAATAAACTAAATAGAATGGTTTTAGGCATAATTTTATTATTATTATTAACATGGCGCAAGTTTCCAACTTGCGCCATGTTAAATCTGTTTTATAAAATTTTAAATTTAATATTAATCTTTTAAAGTGGTTGGATCCACTGTCGGCAAAGGCAAATTCAAAGCATTGATTTCTGCATAAACCGACGCATCTACTTTAAATCCCCATTTTTTAAAAAAGTTACCTAAATTTTTACCACTCGCTTTACACGCACTCAACATAAACCAACGCATTTTAGCCGCTTCTGTCGTCAAAACAGGTTTTTCAATTCGATATGCTTTATGTTGGTCTTGGTAAAATTTATCGCCAAAAGCCAAATAAAGTTGTTGAAACAAGCACAAACGCACCCAAACATTGGTTGTACTTGCATTAAAATCCCGTGTTGCATCTGGTTGGGCAAAAAAAGTAGTTGCATTGGGCCAAATATTATCCGTTTTCAATCGAGACGCAATGCCATAAGACCTTTGCACTTTTAAACTATAAATATTCGTCGTCACTTCTCCCAAAGCATCCCATTTCCAAGTCTGTTGAAACGCATGACCGATTTCATGCCAAGGACCCCAACCATCTTTTGAAATCCCGTTCACCGTCAAAACCGAATTCATAGCACCTGACGCAATCGCAATTCTGCCTCCAAAAGAATACATATAATAATTTAAATTCGAATGTTGAACAATTAAAACCCGCTTCGTACTTGGTGCATGTTGCGGCGCGGAATTATCTAAACCTGCAATTTGACTTTCTTGTTCAAACACATTATCAATATGTTGCAATATAAGGTCTTGATTTTCCGTTTTATAAGTCGTTGCATTGGCAAGCGAACTGACAATAATTCCTCTTTTGCTGACCAATTGAACATCTGGTACCGTATTAAAAGTAGTCAACATTTGTAACCATTGCGCATTAGTCGTTTTGCCCTGCTTGTAAAAAGGTACCGACTTCATGCCCGATACAAATTTTACCGTCGCCGCACTATTCGGCGCAGTAGCAACCGCATATTTAAGGTAAAGCAAACCGCCTACATCTTGTGGATTCGTAATCGTATTCGTGCCTTCGACCAACTGAACCGAACCAACCGTACTCCCATAAGGGTCTGCAACAGAATATGCTCGTGAAAGCGTCCCAATAATCAATTTAGGATAGCGCGTGCCAGCCAATTTAGTCACTTTCAACGTCACCGATTGTCCTGCGGGCAGGTAAAAACCAACTGGTTCTAAATCAGAAAACTGAAATTGCATGCCCAAACGACTTTGTTCTGTCTCCGCCGCGAGTACTTCACTCACTGTAAATGTCGAATCAATCGTTAAACCCGCCCGTGTATCCAATTCCGTAGAAACGGCAGTTGAATTGAGTGCAGTATTGGGTGCTACAAGCTCTTCCGTAGCCGATTTACAAGATGAAAATCCAATAAACAAAGTACTAACCGCCAAACAAGGCAATAGAATAGCCGCTTTTGATAAAAAGCAAATATTTAATTTATTCATCTTTGAGTTGAGTTGAAAATGAAGTAATTTAAAGATACTTAGAAGTAGAGATTAGACCATTCCGTTTAATTGAAGTTTGATTTAAGTTGACAATTTCGTTTATATTTAAAGCAATTGCTTTTGCAATGCTTATATATTTTAGACATTTAAATCAAAAAAAGTAATAAGTTTTATGATTTATTTTTTTAATTTTTGTGAAAATTTAAATTAAATGTATATTATTTTTCCATGAAACAACTGTTTTTATTAATGCAATAACGTTTTTTGTTAATGCAGGAATATTTTTTGTTGTCGCATTAACAAAAAACGTTGTTGTATAAACGTTTTTTGTTAATGCGACAACGTTTTTTGTTAATGCATTAACAAAAAACATTGTCGCATTAACAAAAAACGTTCACGCAATTACAAAAAAGGTTATTGAAACAACGTTTTTTGTAATTGCGTGAACGTTTTTTATATATTTATAACGTAAGGTCGTCGGGGTTTAAACCCCGACGACCTTATATTATAACCTCGACGACCTTATATTATCGTTTATACGTTCGTTTCGTCCCGAATAAATTACCTGTTTTACCATGTCGAGTCGAAAGTTGACCATGTCTATCTAATTTAGGTTGAAAAGACTTCGTCGGACAACCTTCGCCGACTTTGCACGCCGTCCCCAACAAAAGACTCGCGCAAAAACACCCGAATAACAACCAAAATTGTGTTTGAATTTTCATTTTAAATAGTTTGATAGTTAGTTATCTATTTGATTTAGCCCCGAATTGCACGAATTTGCACGAATTATTCGTGCAAATTCGTGTAATTCGGGGCTAAATTAAATTATTTAGCACATTTTTTACTCATTTCCGCCGCTTTCGCCGCATTGCCCGCGCCTTTGTAGGCTTCTGCCGCAAGACAATTTGCTTGTACGGCATTCGGTTCTCGCGCCAAAACCTTCTCTAAACGCGTAATTGCCTTGTCAAATTGTCCCGTTTTAATCGCCAAACGCGCCAATTGTACATTAATTGCCGTATTATCGGGATGCGCCGCGTCCAATTCGCGCAACAATAAAATCCCTTTCATCGGATTATCAGGCAACGGATTTTCCGTATAACAAAGTGCCAAATTAATTTTATGTTCCAACTGCGTCGGATTCAAAGAAGCTGCATTTTGAAACGCCGCCACCGCCCGTTGCGTACAAAAATCCCGAATCGACTTATCCTGCGCCTGCCGAATCGCTAAAAAATAATTCGCACCCGCCACCGACCAAGCCGCTTCCGATTTTTCTAATTCCGCAATCTGTTCCGCAAAATGCGCTGCCGCCGCTTCCTGACCGAAACGATGAAACGCTCCAGACACTTTTTTTAAAGCATCGATTTGTTGCGTAGGCGAATTGTTAGCAGATTGAATAGCCGATTCAAGTGGTTGAATTTCAGCAAGTTGAGCAGGCGAGAGCGCGTTTCGCGCTGCCGTTAAGAGGGTTTGAGGGTCTGTGGCAGCAATTGATTGATGGCTGCTATCGGCAATCGTTTTTTGGAATTTCGACTTCGTGTCGCAACCAAAATACAAACTAAAAAAAATTGCCAACGCGCCACCTACTACCCACCATTGTTGTTTGGTCATTGATGTAAGCCGTTTTAGGAATGATGAATGATGAATGATAAATCAGGTCGAACGAAAAAAATTAGTATTATATGATTTTTACCCGAAAAGAGAGCAAACAAAAATTTTTTGCAAAAAAATTTTTGTTTGCTCTCTGAAAAGACCCGCCCGAAGGGGCTTCTCAGAGAGCAAAAGAAATTTTTTTTGCAAAAAAATTTCTTTTGCTCTCTTTTCGGGTAAAAATCATATAATACTAATTTTTTTCGTTCGACCTGATTTATCATTCCTCATTTTTCATTCATCATTGATTACTCGGGCAAAGCCGTCACCTTACTTTTCACTTCTTCCGTGAAAATTTTTGCAGGTTTGAAACTTGGAACATAATGTTCTGGAATGAAAACCGTTTTATTGCGTTTGATATTCCGACCTGTTTTCGCAGCGCGCTTCTTAATGATAAACGAGCCAAAACCGCGTACAAATACTTCATTACCAGAAGCCATACTGTCTTTAATGACCGTAAAAATTGCTTCCATCGTTTGAATAACATCCACTTTGTCAACGCCTGTTTTATCGGCAACAGCTGCTACTAAATCCGCTTTTCTCATTATTGGTTTGATTTTGAATAAGTTATGAAATAATTACTGTATTGCGAACAAGTCGCAAAGTTCGTAACTTTTTTGAGATTTAAAAGTTTTTTACCAAAAAAAAACGATTATTTTTATTAATAATCAATGAATTATATATTTTTTTATTTGTATTAAAATAAATAAAATTCGCAATTATATGTATATCGATTTTTAGAAGTATATAAATGATTGATTTTAAATTACTTTGAAATACAAAAAATCATTAATTGTAAAATACAATTTTTAAATTGATAATATGTTAAGATTATTTGCGTATTTAAAGTTTAAATAATAATTTGAAAATCAATCAATTAAGACAAGAATTGCTCCAATTTTTGCAAAGTAACGGGGTTTTTAAGTAGTGTGCAATAGTTTTAACATTTTTTTTAGTTTGTTGATTGCTATTGCTTAATTTCGCACCAAACAACTATGATACTATTGGAACACGGATGACGCGGATTTTTACAGATTTGCACGGATTTTTTTTTAGTTTTGCTTGGGTTCCGAGCAAAACTAAAAAAAAATCCGTGCAAATCCGTAAAAATCCGCGTCATCCGTGTTCCAATAGCATCGTCATTTTTCAAAAAAAGTTAAAGTCATGGAAACCATTCAAAAAATAGGGATTGTTTTATTTACGTTCGCACTTGCAGTTTTTATGGCTGCCCCTGCATTGAACGAATATGAACTTACGCCTGCCGTCCTCCAAAAAACCATTCAGAAGCCCTATCACCGAACCGCGATAACGGAGACCGCGAAACCGTTGTTTAACAAAATTTATTCCAATAATTTTTCATTTATAAATGATTTAAATACAGCATTATCCACCGCCAAACAACAGCAAGACCAAAAAGCAAAAATCGAAAATTGGAAAGCAACCGCCTTACCCGAAGGCGTTTCCGAATGGGATTTCCGCATCGGCGACCTCAACTCTATCCGTTTTGAAATCGTCAAAAGTAGTTCAAAAGGTTTTTTGACGGCACATACTCCGTTAATGATATGGTTGAGTTTTGGGTTGGGCATCGTAGGAGCATTGTTATACATCTTGCCGAACCGAAAAAAATTAGCTGGGATTCAAAATAATGGGATTTTCCACAATTCCATGCAAGCAAGAGGATGGTTAGGCATTTTGACAGGCATTTTTCTAATCCTATTTTATATTTTTTTATATTGGTTTCCCGAATATTTGACGAGTTGGGTGCAATTAGTAGAACCTTTAAGCCGTCGGTTGAGTGGAAATGGCGCGAGTCAATGGTTTTTATATGGCGTTTTATATACGATTTCTGTTTTGATTATGGGCGTAAGGATGTTGTTAAAATATCGGCACAACCGTTATCAGCAAATCCGCACTTTATCCGTGATGTTTTTTCAAACCACATTTGCCTTTTTAATTCCCGAAATTTTAGTTCGTTTAAACCAACCTTATTTCGATTTTAAAAATATGTGGCCCCTCAAATATGATTTCTTTTTTGAATGGCATTTAGACAAATTGTTGAAAAATGGAACGGTTGGAATCTTTATGCTGGTTTGGGGAATGGCACTTTTTCTTATCGGCGTACCCGTTTTCACCTACTTTTTTGGCAAAAGATGGTATTGTTCGTGGGTTTGCGGCTGCGGCGGGTTGGCAGAAACATTGGGCGACCCATATCGGCAATTGAGTGATAAATCATTGAAAACGTGGAAGTTAGAACGCTATTTAGTGCATGGCGTATTGGTTTTTGCGGTACTGATGACGGCATTGGTGTTATACACCTATTTTACAGGTGTGCAAAACATTTTGTTTATAAGTAGTTATGAAGTACGCGCCTGGTATGGCTTTTTAATCGGTTCGGCATTTGCGGGCGTAGTCGGAACAGGCTTTTATCCGTTGATGGGGAATCGCGTTTGGTGTCGATTTGGCTGCCCTTTGGCGGCATATTTGGGATTGGTTCAAAAATATAAATCCAAATTTCGCATTACCGTTAATGGCGGACAATGTATTTCTTGCGGCAATTGTTCGACTTATTGCGAAATGGGCATTGATGTTCGTTCGTATGCGCAAAAAGGACAAGATATAATTCGTTCTTCTTGTGTGGGTTGTGGCATTTGTGCCGCCGTTTGTCCGAGAGGCGTTTTGCGATTGGAAAATGGCGATGCGGTGGACGAACGCGGGCAACAAGAACGGGTTATACAGATTCGATTGGAGGATGTGCGTATTTTAAATTAAATCTCAGTACGGGACAAAAAAAAATTACGGTACGAATTGGAACACGGAGGACACGGATTTTACGAATTTACGCGGATTTTTTGGGATGTTTCATTTTTAGGTTCCACTTTGGGATACATTGGGATACGAATTGGAACGCGGAGGACGCGGATTGGACGGATTTACGCGGATTTTTTTGGAATTTATGCTAAAAATTCAGCATAAATTCCAAAA
Organism: Bacteroidota bacterium; assembly: GCA_039795795.1. GTDB lineage: Bacteria > Bacteroidota > Bacteroidia > Chitinophagales > Saprospiraceae > JAAFJT01. The sequence goes on from JBDKKX010000005.1 coordinate 12,030, forward strand.
AAAATCCGTGTAAATTCGTAAAATCCGTGTCATCCGTGTTCTCATTCGCTCTACACTTTTTTTTTGTCCCGTACTAAGTTTTACGCTAAAAACGTACTACGCCAAATTGCGTCAATTTGGAAAATTGACGCAATTTGGCGTGGATTGATTAAACGGTCAGACAACCATGCCGTTGCTGACCGTTTTCATTTAGCCTCAATGAAGGTTTTAATCCATTCATTTGTAAAAATGATATTTAAACAACCTTTTTGTATATTGTTTTGAAAAGTTCAATCTAAACAAATATAATATTATTTTTTGTTTATAAAACTAAAAATAATACTGAAAAGGATTTGAAATTCAAAAAATATGCTCTAAATTTGCAAAAATAATAAATATGGCGCGAGATAAATTACATCAAACCGTATGGAAAGAGTAAATAAAAAAGTTAAAAAATATGAGCGATTGATTCTCGAAATGCTTGCCGATGTAAAAGGAAATCGGCAAGATGCTCATCTTATTTTAGACAAATCGAAACGGCATTATCAATTATTGTATGCAGGAACGGATTATGCGGGTGATTTTTATTGTCAACTCGGCATTCACTTGCATTTACGGGCAGATGGTGTGATTTGCGTGTTTGTCAATGATACAGAATATGAATTGTTAGATTTTTTATGTCCCCATGGCGTTCCGAAATCGGATATTTTAGTGTCCTTTTTGTCCGAACGGATGCGGGAACTTGCAGGTTATGCCATCGTTTAAGGCATCAATGGACGGATTATGAAAACGGTCAGACAACCATGCCGTTGCTGACCGTTTTCATTTGAGGGATGCTACTCGCTCATACGGAAACTTGATTCTACCCATAGAATCAGATATCCATACCAGCAAATTAAGTAGTTGAACAATAATAAACACTCAGTTGAATACTTATAAATTGTTAACAATCCATAATTTATCATTCATTGTTACTGATTACTCCTTTATTGATACAAATCTTTTTGCACCACTTTACAATTATTTTGTGATATTTTAATAATTGCTTCGCCACCTCTCGTATTTATATCTTTTGGCAAATAATGGATAATAAAAACCGAATCAACTGGTTCTACAGAATACTTCAATAAATGAAGAGGATATCCTGCTTTTTTGACGGTACGGTTCGCTATTAAAACAGCCTGTTTCATATCACAGTCAAGATTTTCTAATTTGGGAGTCTTACAAGCCATAAAAATAAAAAATAAAATAAAAATTTTTTCCATCCTATTTGGAATTTTTAATATTTTTCGACGCTTTTAGTCGTTGCTGATACAAGGAGTCCAGACCTAATAACTCTTTACTTTCGATGAAGCAAAGGGTATGCGGTTTTGTTAAGTGTCTAAAACTTTCATCATTTCGATTTTCCTTTGGAAGCATATTTCTCCTGATATGCTTTTAAAGAATATGTTTTTAAAGTATTCTCTTCAAAAACATACATTTTTTTTCTTTTATAATAAAAATAGGTATGGTAAATACCATCTATTCTAAAAATAAAATCGGCATTTAAATTTTTCAAAGCATGGGCACATTGTGCCCAGGTAATATTTTTATACCGCTTTCCACCGTTGTTAGAAAGATAAATTAGAATTTCATCCTCTAATTTTAAAGTATCCTTAACACTTTTATAGGGATCATTATCATAAAAACCACTATAAAATCCTAAAGCATTAAAAGCCCATAGATGAATCGGCATTCTAACATCATTAAATCTTAAATTTTTTTCTAAATTTAAGATTCTAAATTCAGAAGTATCCTCGGGCATTTGTAGGGTCGGTATCAGTATATAACTAAAAGGTTCTTGCCATAATTTTGCGTTAAAAGAACCAATCAATGGCGATTGCTCGTTTGCGGAACGAGTGTGTACTTTACACCAATCTTTAACATGCTTACTTTTGAAAAGGGAACAGAGTGAATCCACTTGGACTAATTCGTTTTGGGCATGTAACAGATTGATGCCAAAAATCAATATAAGGTTTAGTCTATATTTTTTTATCATTATTAAATCTATGATTTATAAAAATAAATAACTGCATTGCAAAAAGCAAAAAAAACGTTTCAACCAATAGTTTATCATTCAACACATGACATAAATATTATAAATTCTATCAAACCAAATCAAAATTTCAAATATTCTGTTTGCATCTAAAATTTTTTTTTAAATGCAAACAGAACCAACCAAATTTTACTATTTTAAACAATTAAGCCTAAACGATTTACCGAAATACGGTCATATAACCGCCGAAAGCAGAGAATGTAAATACGCGGCCTGAACCATAATTAGGATCCATGACAAGTGAATAACGACTAATTAACTCTCCCGTTCGCTGTGAAAACCGTTCTACTACGCCTTCCAGTACAACAGAATGTGTCTCTGAACTAAGAATAACAGCTTTTGCACCACTATCTGCAAGGGCTTGCCCAAAGTAATCGGTATATGGATTCAGACCAAGTGAATTCGTAATGTGGGAAAAACTTGACTCGCTATACCCAAGTGCTTTTAAGACTTGTCCTAAATTGGTGCCTTTATCCGATACTTTTATAACTCCGCTCTTAATTAAAGCTTCAATATCAAAATCCATTTTACCAGTAGCTTGTGCGATAGACTTACAACAATGAATATTACAATGAGGTTTTCCTGCTGAAAATCCCGAAAGTTGAGTAGATTCACTTACTCCAGGCAACATATGCTTTACAATTTTATCGCCTGTCATAAAATCTAGCCCTTTCCCTAAGGCTGCAAACCCACCAGTTAAAAAACCAGTGCCCCCGCCAATTAGTGCACCTTGCCATGCACCTTTCCACATACCATTACCAATATTACCGCCTTGCATAGCAGCGTTTCCACCGCCTGTAATCATGCCTGCAGTAAAACCACTCGCGGCACCCATTAAAGCACCCGCATTGGCACCAACAGCGACCGCCGCGGATCCACCGCTCATAAAACTACTAAAACCTGCGACCGCACTGGAGGTTCCAAGATAAGCGGATGATACTCCTGCAGCTACGCCGCCACTTATCGCTCCTGCTGCTGCCCCAATCGCTGCATAGCCTAATCCATCCCAAAAATTGTTGATATTGTTCCAATTAGCTGCAACATTCACTACAGCTCCAATAATAGCAGCGATAACAACTGGCGCAATATCCCCATTGGGATCACTAATCGAAGCAGGATTATTATTCATCGCATTGTAAGGCGACGAACTTATTAAGGCTTCCGCTTTGGGGTCAATCTGCCACCATCTGCCGAGGGCAGGATCCAGCGTCCGAAACAATGCCGCATTAATATTCAGCCCTAAATCACCTATTTTTTCGATGCCATTATACAAGTATGGGATTTGCGGCGATGCGGTAGGCGACCAAATACCTTCCATCTGCATTCCAAACGGATAATAATGCGCTTCTTGCGTCACTTCATTCGCCGTAATCTTACTGTCATTGTTAATATCTCTAAACGTAACTCGCGTATTGCCTAAATGATCTTTAATCCCATACTCGGAAAGCCAAAGCCCATTCACATTCAACAACCGACCTTCCTCATGATAAATGGAAGTCATGACATTATTCACATATTCAATTCCTTTTACATAATCGGTTTTCAAGGCAGCTTGCGCATTGGCATTCACCGTTTTCGTCAAAAGATTACCACTCGCATCGTACACAAAAGAAATATTGCCGCGTCCCGAAACCGAAATTAGCGTCGGCAAATCTAAGAAATTATACGTTACCGTGATGCCGCGAGAAGGATCGGCGGTCATATTGCCGCGATTATCGTAAGTGACTGAACCACTTCCGCCTGTAAAACCTTTGGTGCGGTCGCTCAATTCGGAAATCGTATTCAACCGATTACCCAAATAAGTCATCACAATATTGTCAATCGCGCCATAACTGCCATTCGCTAAAAGCCCATTTCGTTGAATATTACTGATATTACCCCGAGTATCGCTATAAGTGATGGTTTCATCATACCGATTTTTATTCACGACACAGGCTTTATCCAATAAATATTCGCCATAAGTGGCTTTCGTCAAACGATTTAAGTTATCATATTGAAATCCATACGCTTGGCTTGAGCGAGTACTATTCGTATTGACACGCCATTTCATCCAAGAAATATTCCCATTGTATTGAGCAGGCGCATTTAAATCGGCGTTGCCATCGTCATAATGCAATTCCATTCCAAACAATTGGCTTTCGGGTGCGGCTTCACAAATCCCATTCTTTAACAAAGTTAATAAACTCTGTTCATCAAAAAACAGTTGGGAATAAGAAGTGGCTACTTGCACTTTGGTATAAATCCCTGAAGCCAAGATGGATGCAACGGTGGACCAACGAGCTACCCCATTCATCGCGATAACCTCTTGTGCGGGAATCGGACGACCTTTCGCAAGCGTTCCTGTCACTTGAATCGTTTTCGTATCGGTCGTTTTAAGGACTCCATTTAAATAACCCTTATTTTCTAACTGAATGTTAATCAATAACATGGTAGTGCTAAAAGCCGATCTGGAATAGCTAATCTTCGCACTGCCTTGATAGGACAAAGGCACATCGTACCCTGCGGCATTGACGGCTGTACACGAACAATTCCCTTGTTGCACCGTATTGATTCCTTTCAACCATCCGCGATCATTGTAGGTATAATTTAACTCTTGTAACGCGGTGCCGCGAATGCCTAATTTTTTAGCAATTAATTGATCCGCTTCATTATAAGTCAATCCATTTAACTGCATTTCGTTGTCTGTATTGCGCTTCAAATAGACTGCTAACAACCGATTCGCATGATCATACGTAAATCGTTTCGCTAAGGTTGTAGTAATTGCCCCATTCGTATGCGTCCGAACCACCGAACTGACTCTATCGCGAGAGTCGTACGTATAAACATACGTATCATTGCCTGTTTTGTGATGTTGCACCACTTCTTGCGCCGTTCTGCCAAAACCATCATACGTATAATCGGTTTGCAAATACGTCAACGGACTGCTGCCCAAAATTAAAGTTTTTTTCTTTTTGAGCTTCAGTTTGATGACCGTATTGGTATTGGTGTTTGGAAAATATTCAAACTCGTGCAATTTAAAGTTATTTGCCGCATTCGTAATATTCCAAACTTCCTTTTGCTGGTCATACTCATCATACACATATTGCAAAACCGTTCCATCGGGCATGGTTTCTTTGTCCATGCGATAATTCGCATCATAAGTGTAAGTAGAAATCCCTTTTTGGGGTACATATTTACTGACAAGCAAATTTTTCGCATCATAAACATATCGGTAATTTAAAGCCGAGCCCGTTCCGCCAGAACCAGGTACAGCTACTTCAATTAATTTCCCTTGAATATTGTAATAATAACGAGTATCCACATTGGTGTTCCCACTCAATTGTCGGGATAAAATCGTTTTACCAATTTTATCTTTGAATTGCAACGCAATATTCCCATTTTCATCCGTTACCTGTACTTTATATAACGTATTCGCATTGTATCCCGGTACATCGGTTGCCGTGTTAAACGCATAACTCGAATACACTGAACGGCTCCAACCTGGTGCTGTGGTACTTAAAACCCGTTGTAAAGGTGATTTTTCGTATTGCGTCACTGCCGCCAATGCAGAAATAGGACTGAAACTCCGTACTTGAGCATTTAGATCATCATACACGGTGCTATTGGTTACCAAATCTTGCCTTCTGGGCGTATATCCTTGAAGCACCTCTTTAATCGGTCTTCCCATGCCATCTGCGTATTTGTAAATAGCGGGAGTTACCTCATTGCCAAAAACAGAATACGATTTTGTAAAATTATTACTCAACGTATTGGGGTCAATACTATACTCTGTCTTGGTTTTTATAGCCCCATTTCTATCCGAGACCTCCACGACCCGATGAAACGCATCGTAAACATACCTTGTTTTTTGCCCGTCTGGATGCGTCGTAGTGATCAAACGATTTAGATTATCATACTCATAAGATTCTTTGAAACCCAATGCAATGCCTGAATTCGCTTTAAAAACGGTTTTAGAAAGGACTAAACGACTGGTTGCTTCATTATATTCATATTGAGTAACTGTATTTTTAAGGTTATTTAATTCAGTGAGCACATTGCCATACATATCAAGAGATTGAATCGTAGCAACCGTTTTCCACGTATTAGCTTCCCAGATTTGTTGATATTTTGACGCATACATTTCCGCTTGGATAGGGTCCCCAGTACTAATGTCATAAGCAGGCACTGTAAAATTCCCAAAGATCGTTTTGGCACCACCAATGATACCCCCATTTGCATACATTTCTGTGCGAAGCGGCTGCTTCAATCGGCGTTGCGCTATTAAAATTGGATCTCCCAGATCCTGAGGATAAAAGTATTTCGTTTCATATTCGACATTATCACTATTTTTTGTTTTTATCGCGATAGGATATGGATGCGTATTATTATACGTGTAATTCACTTCGGAAACCATCCAATTCGTTGCATCACTGTACTCCTTCGTCGTCACTTTTTGCAAGCGCACATCCACAATATTGTGATAATACTTGCCCCAGTTGAACATACCTCCAAATTCTGCGCTATGCCGACTGAGCGTTTTGATCGCATTAACCTTGGTAGCTGAAACTAATTGATAAGTATTTTCAACTTTTTTCAATAAGAGTCCATTTGCATTATAAATCGATTGCGATAATAACAAGGAGCGGCTCCAATCGTAATTGGGATTGCTCGGATACGGGAAATTATCAATGAAGGGGGGCGCTTCGCCCCATTGACTGGTTGCGGGTTTCGAAAGCACAGGATTGTTCCAGTAATTGGTTCCCGTAGAACCCACATAGGTATCTAAATTAAAGACACTTTCTACGCGCCCATTCACGGTCTGTTCGGTGACTTTACGATACCCAATTGGAACGACATACCCAGAGGTTGCACTCCCCGACCAATAAGCTGGCGAATAATAGATTGTTAATTTAGGTACTCTGGCAATCGCATTCAAAGGCATGGGACACGCTTGCTTCATACAAGAGACATAGTCCATGAGTTGATTGCCATCGTTATCCATCATGCCTGGGCAATTGGAGTCGCCTTGACTGTAATAATTATATTCATTGTTCAATCGGTGCAAAATAGGCACTTCAATCAAACGACCTGTAGTGACACCCGTACCATTCCCATTTTCGTCGTAAAAATACTGTGTGGCACTTTGATTGCCATTTTTGTCATCCAGTGTGATTTTTTTAATTCGAACGCCTGCACCAGATTGAGGCACTGTTGAGCCAATGGCTAAATACTGATTGCTTTCATATTCAAAAGCGGTTGAACCACCCAGCACATTGGTCATTTTCGTCAAAATCCCTGCTTTGGTAAACTGCAAATTCGGAGTTCCTGCATTGGCAGGCAATTCTACAGGGGTTCCTCCATTCGGTCTTGGATACGTCGAATAAATCGTTTTGGCATCCGAATTCATCGGGTCAGTTGGATAGGCTTTCGCCGCCCTTAAAAAATTGGTTGCACTACTGCCATTGTAATAACCCCAATTATCCACTTGTGCGGAATGGCGAGGCGGTAATGGGGTGCCATCATAGTCAAACTTGTACAGTAAAATTTCATTCCCACTATACACTTCCTTAATACTGAGTAATTGATGACGGTAGTGATGCGGGCTGTTATTGCATGGCATAGACCCTCCATTTACTAAATCATATTCAAAACGAATCGTTTTTAACAATTGCCCATTATTATCCTTCACCTTGATATTTTCAAGTTTGTTTGCTGGATAATATTGCTTCTCAGCAGGGCTGCGCCGAGCCCTATCAATAACATCATAATAGGTATTATTAATATCAAAGCGATTGCTATACAATACGTTGTAGTCAAATTCCAATCGACCATCTATAGAGCTAATTTCAACTAATCGAGGTTTGATGTAACTAATTGCAGACGCACTAAATGTATTAATAATTTTATCCGTACAGTTTGTAGTATACGAGTAACCTTGATCCTCGTCCCCTGAAGTGGAGACTGTTACCTTTGCTGTTTTGGCGCACGTTTGCCGAATGCTACTATGCTCCATGTACAACTCATTTTGATAGGCAAATCTAGCTTCTAAGTTATAATTATAAGGAGATGATATACTGGTCAGGTGCCAGCCTGTATAGATCGCTCCTGCATAGTTCAACTCTTTTTTATACGGATCTTTGATTTTGGGAGCACAATCCGTAGAAACTTCATTCATATTCTCCGAAGTCTGGGTCGTTTCATGTACAAAAGTCACTTCTTTTTGAGTAAATCGGTATGTAAATCCATCGGAAGTCTTAATAGTAAACTCTGTAATCGCACCTCTATAAGTGGTTTGATTGGGAAACACATTAGGATGCTCGGTGTACGGGCTTTCATTGGGGGAAAGGACGTATGTAATTTCTAAATCCGATTTAGCATGCGTTCGGATCACTCCGTCTTTGTCAAACACAAAGGTACCACTATGCCCATTGAAATTAAAGGAAAATAAGTCTGGTTCTTTATCCACTCGCGCCGTGAACACATGGTTCCGATCTGTATAGGTTAAATCTTTCAAGTCTTTGGCTACCAAGTAATCAATCGGATTGAGCTGCCCAAGCCGATATAAATAGCCAACATTATCGGTTCCTACCACAGAACGCCCTTGAGCATTTACGGTCATTAGGTCTTTACAATCATCAGGCATATCATTAACCTGCCGAGTAATCATGCCTCCTGCACTCAAATTCCAACCAAGCCCGACCGCACTGGATAATTGATTGACCCGCACACCATTGCCTGCGGTGTAATTAAGGGACACAGGAGCAACGGTATTCCGTGCACTAAGGTTTACCAACGGAATCCCTACGCCCAAACCGCCCGAATATTGGCTTACCGAGTGGTTACTTTGCCCTGTTGATGGGGAAGGTGCAGCAAAACTGGGTGTTTGACCTTGAACAAGGGTACTAACGCCCCAGAGCAACATTGTGAGACTTAAAAAAAGAGCTTTTTTCATTTTTTTTGAAACTAAAACAATCTTTAAAACGAATTAATGGGCAATCATTACTTTTTGAGTGGTTTTGTTGCCATTTTCCCACTGAACAGTGACGAGATATACGCCATTGGCTAATCCCGAAACATCAAAGGAATAAGTGCCATGCGTTTCTACCACAGGCGTGGTCATAGCAGCCCCTTGCAAATTCAGGATAGAAACGGTTGCTTTCACGTCTGTTTTCAACGAAGAACTTAAGGAAACCGTCAATTGGCTTTGAGTTGGATTCGGGAAAATATCGGCGTGAACATCCTCATCGGTTGCAGGTTTACAACCTTGAGTCAATGCTTTCCACGAATCGATGAGGCTGGATTTGTCGGATTGGTCAGTCAAGGTTTGCCCAGTCAACCATTGCACGACGGGGCGCGAACCCGCAAAGCGTGCTGCATCTGAAAACACTACTTCAATCGGCACTTTTTGCTGTTGAATCCGAGCCAACACAGGTAAAAATCCGTTCAAGGAGTTGGAAATGGAGCTTTTCCGTCCTTGAACCACATTCGGAAGCCCGTCCGTCATCAACACGATTAAATCTACTTTTTGCGTATTCAATTGACTTTCAGCCAGTTGGAGCGCATCCGTCCAATTTGTCAAATCTCCTTCTTGAGCATTCGTTTCATACAGGTGTGTCAAATACGTTTCGATTTTCGCCCGATTTTGGCGGACATCTTGCATCGGCAAATCCAATTGCGCTTGCGTTTGGAAACCAATAAAACCCGCATTCCGAATCGTCGTGCCACTCGTGAACAATAACCATTTTAGGTTTTTGACAAACACCTCGCGGTCGGCAGTGGTAATCGAACCTGAGAAATCGTTCACAAACAATACATTCCAACCTTCACATTTCGGTTTCGCCAACGCAGGAGCCTTCGGAACAGGTAAAAATTGAAAATCGCCGATTTCAAGGCTGTGCAAATGACCGTTTGAATGCGTTGCGGCAACCGAGAGTTGAACGGATTGCACGGGTTCAGCGAAGAAGACTCCGACACTTTCATCATCTAACTGGTCATAATACAACAAATCCTTTTCCGTATGCCGTCCTTCATTGAACAGAAAGGTCGGAAGAACCCGCGAGCCACTCGGCGAAAGCCCATAAATCTGAAGTGGCGGAGTGGTTTTGTCCTCCGACATGAACAGAACGCCATGCGACAACACCGAAAAACAAAGGTTTGAAGCAGCATGGTCAAACGTGAGGCTCAAACTCGGCACGACAGGTGGCGGACTTTCCGTCAGGTTCCATCGAACGGAAGGTGCGGATGGATCCGTTTCTAGGGGCATTTCAAGGCTCGAAGCCCCCAAAGCCTGCACCGATACTTGGTGTGAAGGCAGAACAAAGGTTACTTGTTGGTCATTGGGCAGGTTTTGACCCCTTAACATACAGGGCAAAAACAACATCACCAGACCCAATGAACCCAATCGCTTACGCTGTTTCATGGAAAATCGGTTTAAAATATGAATAAAAATATGAATTATAAAGGCATAGGAATCCCTATTGGATTAAGAAACACCTTTCTAATCCAGTTTATAAAACACTGATAAATAAGCTTTTATAATAAATTGAATTCTTTATTGCGAATAATAAAATAAAATTATATTATATAAAAATACATATTTTTATATAATATAATTTTAACCAATAGTGCATAAAGCACTATAAGTACTTATTCTTTTATTCGGGAATCTGTTTTTTTTAAGAAGTTTATGATCGCTTTCTCCGTACGGGACAAAAATACTTTTTGGCACATCCTGAGGATCGCTTTCTAAAGAAACAGAGGGGGGAGGCATTAAAACATTTATATATTCAAGATGGATTTTTTTTGCAAGCGAACCGAATCCTTACTTAGAAAATAAGATGGACTGGAATCAAGCTGTGCAACTCATTCGACACTCCTGCCGCTTTGCTACGAAAAACAGGAATGGAGTTGGAGAACATACTCCATAAGCAGGTACATATTGGACTATAAGTATTGAAAGTAACCATCCGTAAAATTGGTTTTATATATTCTTAAATGCAGTAAAATATTTCATGTCACAAAGGTACATAAATTATTTTTATAAATAAAATATTTTTGCATGTTTTTTTAAGCATAACCAAAAAAAAATTGAAGGCAAAATGAGCAAAAACAAAAGATTTTTATAATTTATTTACAATAAAGCGAATATAAATAATATTAATTATTAATATAATTGCCTATCAAAATTTAATTGAAAGTAATTGTGTATTAAGTGCGTCCTTTAAGTGTTAATGTTGCTTAATCGCTCAAATAAAAACGGTCAGACAACCATACAGTTGCTGACCGTTTTCATAATGATAAATGATAAATGATGAATGATGAATGATGAATGATGAATGATGAATTTTGTAAAATTCATCATTCATCATTCATCATTCATCATTCCCTTAAAATCTGATATTCAAGTTTGCGTTGAAAATCGTACCCAATTGGCTGAATTGAGAACCATTATAACCCAAAATATCGTAACGACCGCTAAATCCTAAGAAACCGCGCAATAATGCTTTTGAATCTGCATTGTCCAATTGTGCTTGACGTGCAGCAGTAGGTCCCGTTGGCGCACCTGCGATAACGTCTTTAACGATATCCCATTTAGGCAATACATTGAAAATATTGTTGATGTTGACACCCACAGATACATTTTTGCTCAATGTGTAACCGACACTCAAATCCGTCACCACAGCAGGTTGGAAAACCGCTTTCATATACAACATATCATCTCCATTCGGACTGTTATCCAAATCGCGGAAAGAAGTTGGTCCGAATAACGTATTATTCAAGTTGAACGACCAATCACCCAACAAATAATCCAAACCTAAAATCATCTTGTATTTCGGACGGCTTTCTGTCAATAAAGACTTGATTTGAGCATTCAAAATACTGGAACCTGCTGCTGAAATTGCTGCGGGTTCTGCTGGTGCACCTACGATTTCATTACCCAATACAAAGTTTCCAGCCAAATTCGCGTGTAATTTGCCATCGCCTACTTCAATATTGCGGTAACTCGCCACAACGTCTAAGCCACTCGTGCGTGTTTCGATACCATTGATGAAGAATTGAATGGATTTCAATCCTCCTTTTTGCAAAATATCGTACAACGCTGTTCCAGAAGCACTCGTACTGATGGAAGAACTATACACGATACGGTCTTTAACATCAATATTGTAATAATCCAACGACAAATTAAAGTTTTTAACAGGAGTCAATGCGACACCAATACTGACGTTGGTTGAATATTCTGGTTTCAAGTTCGGAACGCCTAATGCACGCGCTTGTGCACTTCTGTTGTTGAACAAGCCCGATAATAAAATCGTACCACTCGCAAAAGAGGCTTGAACCGATTGTGCATAAATTTGGTGCAACGTCGGCGCACGGAATCCCGTAGAGAAAGAACCCCGAATTACGCCTAATTCACTTGGCAATTTATACCGCGTTGATAATTTGTAAACGTTTGCAGCACCAAAATCACTATATTTTTCCGTACGGAAAGTACCATTCACCATGAATTCTTTCGTAATATCATAGCTCAAATCCACATAACCACCCATATTGAAACGAGAATTGCTGCCTGCATTCACGCGGTCAAGCCCTGGAAAAGAGTTAGAACCTTGTCCAGAATAAGAAGCCGTATCTCCGCCAACAATGGTAAACGTCTCAGAACGCGCTTCCATACCAAAAGCAATCCCGAATTCTGGCGTAATGGATTTAGAAACGTCAATGTTTCCAACCAAATGGTTAAATCCATAACCGCCCGGTTTGAAACGCGTTGGACTTGCTTTACCCAAACTACGGTTTACTGTATTATCTACGGTATAAGCTTGTGTATTGCCACCCGTTGTCAAACTGACATCGTGTTTCCAACCATTAATTTCATTTTTTACCCCAATGGTTGCATTATAATCGTTCAAATCGCCTTCAAAGGTCGGCATATAACCAACGTACCCTTTGTATAAATCAATGCCGTCTGAGCCAAAAGACAATTGAGCAGGAGAGGTAATATAGTTTTTGCCATTGTTATCCGTCGAATTGTGCAACAAACCTCTATCTTGTCTCCAATAGGGCGTACGGAAGTTCGCATTACTCAATACGCGTTTTTGAACCATCGCCGCATTTGCATACAATTGACCTTTTTCGCCAATGTTTACACCGCCATTGATTAAAAATTTAGCCGCCGTAATTTCACCCGTACCATTTAAATTACCACCCGTAGGACGATCTGTTAAGTAATTGGTAATCATACCATTATACTTATTATTATTGTCTGTATGAGCCGCAGTATTCGCATTCCAAGCGTTCAAATCAGCTAATGTTGCTGTTGCACCTTTGGGATTAATTGGCGAACCATCAAATAAAATACCTGCTCCTTGGAAATTTTTTAAAGCATCATCTCCTGTAAACTTACCATAAGGACTTCCAAAAGTAGCGATTTCCGTCGGCACATGGATATTACCCGAACGAACCGCATTATTTTGTTGGCTCAACGCAATCGTGTAATTCAAAAAACCTTTGTCGCCCACATTGCTACCGCTATTCAACGATACGCCATAAGTGCCGCCATCGCCTTTGCCTGTAACGCCCGTGTTGATATTCAAAGACGAATATTCATATTTGTCTTTCAAAATAACGTTCATTACCCCTGCAATCGCATCCGAACCGTATTGTGCAGACGCACCGTCGCGCAAAATCTCTACGCGTTTGATAGCATCCGACGGAATCGCAGACAAGTCCACACCCGTTTCACCGCGACCTGGTGAAAACTGTACATATAATAAGGAACTTAAATTTTTCCGTTTGCCGTTAATCAAAATCAAGGTACGGCTTGGTCCCATATTCCGGATTTCGTAAGGGTCTAACAACGTCGTTGCGTCATTTACAGGCGTATTCACCGTGTTGAACGACGGCACACGGTATTGCAACGCCTTGTCAAAAGACTGTTGACCCGTGCTGCGCAAATCATTGGTATTCAAAATGTCAATCGGAAGCGGAGAATCCGTTACAGTCCGTTGCGTATTACGGCTACCCGTAGAGATGACAACTTCATTCAACGCATTATCGCCCGCGCTTAAAACAACATCCAAAGTCACTTCACTATTGTTCACCGTCACCGACTTCGTAATCGGCGTGTAACCAATGAATGAAAAAACAATGTCATGCGTACCATTCGGCACTTTCAACGAATAGTTGCCATCGCCATCCGAAACAGTACCAGTTGTAGTGCCTTTAATGGCAACGGAAACGCCGGGAAGACCACCAGTAGCATCTTTGACAGAGCCTTTAACGGTAGATTGCGCCCAAGTGATGCTTGCAGTCAATAACAACGCAAGCAAAGCAAAAAAACGAGCAGCTTTGACCATGAGTCAGATAATTTTAAAGTTGAGCTTTTTAAAAAAAACAATTGTTCCAATTCATCCTCATACAAAAAGATATAATTGGTTTGTAGGTTAGTAAAATTTCGATGTAATATTACGCATTAATTTAGATTCGCCAAATCTTTTTTTTGAATTTTTTGAAAAATGCGCTGAATATCTAAGCATTTATTTTTTAAAAATATTTATTTTTAAAACAATATTCCGAATTTTTAGTCGCTTGCGTTTGTTTTCATTGAATTTTTGTAATTTTACCTTATTTAAGGTTGTGCTTGGAATTAGGATTAAATGGGATTTTTTTGGGATTAAATGGGATTGATTTTTTTAGGATTTATGGGATGTTCCATTTTTGGATACATTTTGATACGAATAGATGTACGGATTTTACAGATTTCACGGATTGGTACGGATTTTTTAGAACCTAAATGCTTGGTTTTAGGCAAAAAAATAAAAAAATC